>CAIZDF010000134.1 GCA_903931645.1 uncultured Tolumonas sp. | reverse complement strand
TTGAGTTAATTCAGTCAATGCCATGTTGCTGTTTTCCAGATTTTGGTTTTCCAGCTCAAGACCTGCAGGTAAAAGATCAACAACCAGCGCATCGGGTACACGTTGATCAGCCCAGACGCTCAAATGCACTACCAACAAATCACCACGTTTCAGCTGATTTAAGTTAGGTGTTTTCCCCTGTAAATCAAAGATTTCACGGGTAACATGGATCCCATTTTCAGCCGGTTTCGGTTTGGTTTGCGGATAACCCGTCACATCAGCGCGCAGATATAAAGGATTCTCCGCCGTTGAAGCAACGGTTAACCCTTTGAGTATGCTTTCATCGTTCAAGTTGTAGGTCTGTTGAGTTTTGTTACTCAACTCTGCAACGGGTTGCTGAGACTGTAATACAGATGCCTGCCAATCAGCTTCTGGCTGCGCAATTGAATGACGGGCCGCCATAAAGAGCGCATTACGCTCCTGCGTAGACAGATAACCCTGACTTTGCATTAAGTCACTCAGCTGCATCTGCAAATCGGGTTGTTTTTCCGGCAGTTGTTGATTTTCCAGCAACAGTGACAGAATTAACGCCCGATCACGCAGTTCTGTCCCATAATCGGCATACCAGTAATAACCATGACGGTCATATTTGTAATTCAAGCCTTGTTGCAACAGTGCATCAACTCGACGCTGATCGCCCATTTTCTGTAAAGCAATCGCTAACTGGATCAGCGGTAAACCTGAAACAGCATCATCACGACGCTGGTAAAGTTGACGTAATGCGCCCAGCGGTGCTTGTTTTTGCCCAGCCAGCACAAGCCCGGCATATGCCTGAATCGAGAAGCGTTCCGCACTCAAAGCTGATGAGTAATAAGGTTGTACAGCATTACGATCTTGCAGATAGCGAAGTAGCCGCTGCTGGGCATTTTCCAGTGCAGCTGCCGGTATAGCAAAACCTTGATCACGCGCGCGCAGTAAGAAATCGGTAACATAAACCGTCAGCCAATACTCTTCAGGCCCTTTGTTATCCCACAATGAGAAACCACCGTTGCTAAGTTGCATACCCAGCAGACGTTCAATACCTTTTTCTATTTTCTGCTGACGTGCTTGATCACTGTCTAACGTCGCAATACCCATCTGTTTTAACTGAGCTGTGGTGACATAGAGAGATGGATATAGCCCGCTGGTCGTTTGCTCTAAGCAACCATATGGGTAAGCCTCTAGCTCTCGAATATGGGCAGCAATATCCAACATCGGCTTGGCGCTAAGAGACAAATGCATGGTTAAACTTTCAGGATCAAGCTGTTGTGCATCACCGAGCGGCAAAGGCCACGGCTGATCTTTCGATAAAATGTGGTTATAACGATAACTCATCGCTGGGTAAGCAGGCCTGACACCAATAGACCATTGCTTATCAAAAGCGGCAGACATGTTGCCCAGTTTAACGCCTTCAATATGCATATCTAATTTACCATTACCAAAACCAGAACGCGCTTTTACTGGAATTTGTAACGTCTTGCGTTCACCATCTTTCAGCGAAACGGTCGCACTACTATCACCAGTCAGACGTATTTTATCTTTGGCGATATAAGTCACTTTTAGCTGCTGTGGCTGACCAGAGTTATTACTGAGATCCAACGCAAATGTAGCAACATCACCACCAGCTAAAAAGCGAGGCATAGCGAGTTCAGCAATTAATGGGGCAGCAACAGTGACTTTATTTTCTGCCACACCATATTCATCGTCACTCCACACCTGCGCCATTAAGCGAAGTTCACCATTAAAGTCAGGAATATTGAAACTGACGTCAGCATTCCCCTCTTCATCAACATTAATCACAGAGGAGTGCTGCGCCACAATCAACACTTTAGTTTGTGGTTTTTTACCCCCTTTGGTGGGGTCTTCATCGCCGCCATAACGCAGGCTGGCAAGTGGGGCTGAGTTTCCCTCTATGAGCTGACCGTAGATATCAAATTGATCGATACCATAATGGCGTTTACCAAAGAAGCCGGTAAATGGATCGGGTGTTACGTAATCGGTGATATTTAAGACGCCGCTATCGACTGCCGAGACAATGACATGCAGTTTTTCAGGCAACTTACCATCTGATTTGCTGGCTTTCAGGTGTAGTTTCAACGCCTGATTAGGTTGTGCTTTTGCTGGTGCCTGTAATTCCAAATTGATTTTACGATCATCTCGTTGCAGTGGCAGATGGATCAACCCAACAGCCCGACGTGGCAGTTTACTGTTTTTCTCTTGCTGACTGGCCGGACGGATCAGTAATGTGCTGACATACAAATCATGACGTTGCCATTTTTTATCAACCGGAATGGTAAATTCACCTTGCCCGTTTTCAGGCAATTCAATCGGTTGTTTCCATAGCAGACCATCTAATGATTCCACTAGCAAATAACCTTTACCAGCAGATGGCGATTCAATCCGGACTCGTGCCGTATCACCGGAGGTGTAGGCTTTACGGTCTAAGGTCATTTTCAGCTGATCAGGACGCACAACCCCATTCGGTGTACCGGATTCATCCCAGCGATAACCGGCCCAAAAACGTACCGCCGTCATCGCACCGGTCAGCGGGTCTTCGACTTCGATGCGGTAACCGCCCCATTCAACCGGAAAACTGACTTTAGTATCTTCACCGACTTTGGTTGTGATGTGATCTTCTGCCATACGGATGTCTTTTTTGTTGGATGAGTAATCCCAGCTACCATCACCGTAGTACCAGTAATAATCTTCGCGTTCGCGTATAAACCGAACCACCAAATCTTTACTGTCTAACTTCTTACCCTGCGGATTAACCATCGCAATGTTAAAGTCAGCGATGCTGTCAGCATCTAAAGTAATGTCTGATTTATCTGAGCCGTAATCATCGATCTGCGCTGATTTCATAAAGAGCGGATGAACTGCTGGCAATTGCTCGGCCGGCCAAACAGCCTGCACACTGCGGCGGGTAACTGGACGCCCACCAGATTCTTGTAAGCTGGCCAGCAACACCAGGTTTAATGGTGAATGAGAGTCACTCCATTGCGTTTCGTAAGTAACATGCCCTTCGCCTTTATCGTCGAGTTTGGCATCCTCCAATGTAATATTCTGCTCAAAACGTTTGTCATCAGAATTACCAAACAAATAACCAGGTAGTGATTCCACTGCATTCCGTGCAACTTGAACGATCAAATTGCCGTTTAAGGTATTTCCAGACGCCGGACTGCCATATAAATAATGACCTTCGATCGCAAAATCAGCCGCATCACGGGTAGTTAATGGTTCAGCAGACGTCTTGATATTCAGCGCCATGCGTTCGGGCAGAAAATCTTCTACGCGGAAATCGTAACTTTTCTCTTCGCCGCTACCCAGCGTCGCTTTTAAATGCCACCAACCTGTAGCCGCGTTATCACCAATGACATACTCATGCTGATACAGCCCATCTTTACCATTCCAAACGAAGGATTGAACCGACTCACCATCGGCGCTGATAATTTCTGCTTTAACAGGTTGTTCTTTTACCCGATGCCCATCTTGATCACGCAATAACGCATTGATCGGCACAGTTTCCCCCGGCCGGTACAAATCACGAGGTCCAAAGAAAAAGAGCTTGGCGCCATGTTGATAATCACCATCAATTTTGAATTCAGATAAATCCAGCGATGGTGCATTTAAAGCAATAATGCTGACTTGTGCATCTTTTTGCGCCAGTAATAAGCGCCCTTTATTGTTCCATGTAATACGACCATAACCGTCAGCATCGGTTGTTACTGTCTGGAGTTGTTGCCCATCTTCACTGAGCAACTGAACAGATACACCAGCTAAACCTTTACCATCGACCAAACTCTGGGTAAATAAGGCTAAATCAGAGGAATAACGGTGCATTGACAGGCCGATATCACTGCGGGTAAATAAAGTTGCCGGCAGGTAATACTCGTAATTACCCGATTGATGCATGACAGCGACATAGACACCCGGTTTCTTCAGTGCCGCAACGCCATCTAATGGCAGCAATATCGTCTGTCGGGTATTGTTCTCTGTTTTCAAATCAAACCGAGTGCCGTATACCAAATCAGCCATCGGCATCAGCTCACGGGTATTCCAGTTCAGTGATGAATTTGAACCCCAGCGATTCGCAAAACTCGCTACTTTGTCATCTTTAACTCGGAAGAAATCGACATCAACTTGGCCCACATTCAATGCCACAACTGGTAAGCCTGCTGATAATGTCGCGGGCAATAGTGAACCTTTGCTGGCAAAACCCACGGAGGGCTGCAGATCTCGTGTCGTAATGCGGAACTGCTCTTCTGCTTTTAAACGCACATGAGTCACTGCTTCAAGCTTATCGGTGACAGTAATAACCAATTTCCGTTTAGGTTCGATATGACGTAACCGTAATTCCATCAAATTGCCGGTTTGCTCCCAAGCGCCATCAACCACACCTTTATCTTCGTCAGTAATAGAGACCAACGAAGCAAAATTCTGGTCAGGATCGAGCGGAACAGAAAAAGTCAGCGAAATAGCGCTAGCACCATCCAATGTAATTTCGGATGCATCAACCACACTCAGAGCTCGATTGACATAACGAGAGGCCAATACGGCTAGTTGTTTTTTATCAATAGCGGGTTTAGGCGTCGTTTTAGTTATGACATCATTTTCTTTGGTTAAAATAACCTCAGTTCCCTGAGCGGCAGAAACTGTTTTAACCGCAGCAACCTGATTTTTTTCAGCAGGCTGAGATGATGATTCTGGTTTGTCACAAGCTGACAAACAGAGCAGGCCGAGCGCAGCCAGCCAGAGGGGGC
>CAIZDF010000133.1 GCA_903931645.1 uncultured Tolumonas sp. | reverse complement strand
TGCATGATGCGTTTAGTTACGTCAGCCAGTTATATGGCCTGATGGATGAAACGCTGTCGGTGCGTGCAAATAATGCGATCAATGAACTTGTCCGCCAACGACTGCTATCGAGGTTTAATACCGACCCAGTGGCAGGTGAGAGCGTATACCGTTTGACGCGTTTAGCGGTGGGTATTATTGAGTTTTATGTGGATCAGCAGCAGGTCAACAGCGTCAAACTGTCACTGCTGTTAGAGCAGGTGGCCGGTGAGTTGGATAAGGCGTATACCGCGGCAGTGCATGCAACTGATGATTCCGCTTGGGAAAAAGAAGTTTATCCGCGCCTGAAATATTCGGTGGAAGAGATCTTAAGTCGTATCGACCTGACTCAAAGGGCAATGGATGATCAACAAAATCAGGTCAAAGCTGAGATCGCTGATCTTTTGAATCAGAACTGGACGCAAGCCATCCATAACTGCGAAAAACTGCTGCGTGAAACCGGCCAAACACTGCGTGAATTACAAGATACGCTCGATGCCGCAGGGCATAAATTGCAGTCGGGTCTGCTGAATATTCAGGAAACCGCCCGTGCGCAAGCAATTACCTCGGTGCAGGTTGAACACCTGACGTTTGAGCTGCAAAGCCGTATTGACGCAATTCTGAGCTGGGGCCAGCAGTGTATCGAGCTGTGGGCGCGCTATGACCGCCATGTGCATAAATTTATCCGTAATGCGATTGATATGGATAAAAACCGCGTGTTCAGCCAACGCTTGCGTGAATCGATCCGTGATTTTGATAACCACAACTGGTTGTTACTCGTTGCGCAAGAAGCTCGGTTATTGGAACTGCGCGATGAAACGCTGGTGCTGCACAACGATGAGATCACCGGTGAATTACCCGTTGCGCTGGAATTCCAGGAAATTCAGGCATTGGATGAAAAACTTGCTGAGCATATCAGCAGCCATCTGGCCGATTTCCAAGTGCATGGTAAGCCGCTCGATATGGCCGATCTGCTGAAAGATTACCTGCAACAATTCCCAGAATATCAACACTTTGATGTCGCCAGAATGCTGGTCGATCAAGCGGTTCGTCTGGGTTATTCCAGTGCCGAACTCAGCAGTGCCCGTCATCCGAAGTGGAAACCAATTAACGATTTAGGTGCTAAGGTGCAAGCGCATGTCATTGATCAATACTGAGTTACCTATCGCATTACGCCTTGCACAGGCGATTGCCAACCCGCTGTTTCCGAAACTGGACACCGCGTTACGCAGTGGCAAACACATCAGTGCCGACGATTTAGATCAGCACTCTTATCTGCTTGATTACCATGATGAGCTGGAAAGTTTTTACAGCCGTTATCAGGTGGAATTGATTAAAGCACCGGAAGGTTTTTTCTACATCCGCCCGCGTTCAACTTCAGAAATTGGCACTTCGGTATTGTCTGAGCTGGATATGCTGGTGGGCAAAGTGCTTTGTTATCTCTATCTCAGCCCGGAACGCTTGGCGAATGAAGGTATCTTTTCACTGCTTGATTTGCAGGAAGAGGTGGTTTCGTTAGCCGATGAGCGTCAATTATTGCGCATGGTCAACCAGCGCAGCGGCGGTACTGATTTAGATAAGAAAAAGTTGCAGGAGCGTATTCGTACTTCGATGCGTCGTTTGCGTCGGTTAGGCATGGTCACCGCTCTCGGCGTGGGTGATAAATTCCGCGTTAATGAAGCCGTGTTCCGCTTTGCTGCCGATGTTCGCACCGACGAAGACCCGCGTGTTGTGCAGTTACGCATGATCCGCGAGGGCGAAGCGATTTTACATGATGATGAATTACCAACCCGTGAAACCGTATGGGATTCACTGGATGAAGCAGAAGAAGATGAAGAGCAATTGGGGCTGGATATATGATCACGCGCGGTAAATTCCTCTCTTTCACCATGATCAATTGGAACGGCTTTTTTGCCCGTACCTTTGAACTCGATCAGATGGTGACGACATTATCCGGCGGTAACGGCGCGGGTAAATCGACCAGCATGGCCGCGTTAATCACGGCGCTGATCCCCGATCAGACATTGCTGCATTTCCGTAATACAACGGAGGCAGGCAGCTCGTCTGCCAGCCGTGATCGTGGCTTATACGGTAAATTACAACGCGGTCACTGCTATTCCCTGATTGATGTGCTCAATTCCAAAGGGCAACGTTTGTGGTTTGGTGTGCACTTAGAGCAAGTTGCTAACCGCGATAACAAAGTCAATATCACGCCATTTTGTCTGCTTGATGTGCCTGCAACATTACAACCAACTGATTTCTTGTTGGAAAAATTAGACAGCGATAAAGCGAAAGTGCGCCCGTTTAACGAACTGCGTAAGCAGGCGGCAGAGCTGGGGGCGATTCGTTTCGTCAAATTTAATTCGGTGACCGATTATCACAACGTAATGTTTGAATACGGCGTGACGGCGAAGAAACTCCGTGATCAACGTGATCGCTCCAGATTCTATCGTCTGATCGAAGCGTCACTGTATGGCGGCATCTCATCTTCCATCAGCCGTTCGCTACGTGAGTATTTGCTGCCCGAAAACTCTGGTGTGCGGAAAGCATTTCAGGATATGGAAGCGGCGATCCACGAAAACCGTCGTACGCTCGATGCCATCAAAGAAACACAGTCGCAACGTGATCTGTTCCGTCATTTGATCACCGAAACCACCAATTATGTGGCGGCGGATTATGTGCGTAATCAGAGCGAAAAGAACCGTTTGTCGGAACAAGCCCTGCATGGCCGTAAGCAGTTACAGGATAAACAGCGTCTGATCCGCGAAGAAAAGCAACGTGCAATTTATCTGGCGGAAGAAGCCGAACAGATGGGCGCCCGTGAGAAACATCTGACCGAAGATTTGGAGTTAGCTGCCGAGCATCTGGCGAAAGTGATGGCGGCTACTGGCTTGACCAACAAGATTGTGCAATATCGTGAAGATGTTGAAGATCTGAGCCTGAAAGCAGAAGAGCAGTCTGCTATTACGCTGGAACTGACGGAAGAAAAAACCGAGCTGGAGCTGCGGAAATCACAAAGTGAAGATGAAGCTGACAGCCTGAAAAGCCAGTTGGCCGACTACCAGCAAGCGCTGGACGTGCAGCAGACGCGGGCGATCCAATATCAGCAAGCCGTGAATGCGTTGGAACAAGCACAAAAGCTGTGTGATTTGGCTGATTTGACCCCCTATACCGTGGCTGGTTTTCAGCAGACCTTACGCGATCAGGAACAGCAAGCAACTGACCAAATGTTGTC
>CAIZDF010000132.1 GCA_903931645.1 uncultured Tolumonas sp. | reverse complement strand
TTTCAAACGGGGCATGCGGCCAGTTGAGGAATTCACGCACTTTAGTAACTTCATCTTTGCCCAACGGCGCACCGTGGCAATCGTGACTGCCCGATTTATTCGGTGAGCCGTAACCGATGATGGTTTTACAGCAAATCAGCGTTGGGCGCTTAGTATCCGCTTTGGCTTCCCGAATCGCTGCATCGAGTGCCAGTGGGTCATGACCATCGACAGCGTCAATCACCTGCCAGCCATAGGCACGGAAGCGGGCAGGGGTATCGTCAGTAAACCAACCATCGACATGACCATCGATGGAGATGCCGTTGTCATCCCAGAATGCAATCAGTTTGCCCAGCTCTAAGGTGCCTGCCAATGAACACACCTCATGTGAGATACCTTCCATCAGACAGCCGTCGCCCATAAAGGCGTAGGTGTAGTGGTCAACGATAGGGTGATTGGGTTTATTAAACTGCGCGGCCAGAGTCTTTTCAGCCAGCGCCATCCCCACTGCATTGGCAATGCCCTGACCTAAAGGGCCGGTGGTGGTTTCCACTCCCGGTGCGTAACCGTATTCCGGGTGGCCCGGTGTCTTGCTATGCAGTTGGCGGAACTTTTTTAACTCAGATAATGGCAGGTCATAACCGGTGAGATGCAGCAGGGAATAAAGCAGCATTGAACCATGACCATTGGAGAGCACAAAGCGGTCGCGGTTTATCCAGGTCGGGTCGGTCGGGTTGTGTTTTAAATGGTGCCGCCACAGTGTTTCTGCTATATCAGCCATACCCATCGGTGCACCCGGGTGGCCGGAGTTGGCTTGTTGCACCGCATCAACACTGAGCATGCGCACAGCATTGGCGAGGATTTTTTCATTTAAACTCATCTGAAACTCCAAAATTATATTCACACAAATAAAAAAGGCTGAGATCTAAATAGGGGGTGAACCTGGTAACTATTGATTACATGGACTGCCAATGCAGAAAGCTTGTTGCAGATCCTGATGGGGAAACCATCAAAAATTAAACATTAATGCAATCTATGATACGTATCAGATCCCAGCCGAAACTTAAGCCAGACGTGTGGCCAGCAACTGCTCTAACTTCACTTGGTCAATCGCAAAGTTACGAATGCCTTCCGCGAGTTTCTCAGTCGCCATTGCATCTTCATTGTGCTGCCAGCGGAACTCAGCCTCAGTCATCGCGGCTGGGCGGGGTAAACGCATGCCGTCATCCAATAGATGGCGAACTAATTCACCAGAGTTCTCTTCTAATTCATGTAGCAGATTTGGGCTGATAGTCAGACGATCACATCCAGAAAGTGCCAACACTTCATCCAAATTACGGAAGCTTGCGCCCATCACAACAGTCGGGTAACCGTGCTGTTTGTAATACTGATAAATCTCGCGCACCGACAACACACCAGGGTCAGTTTCAGCAGTGTAAGTCTGGCCGGTTTTGGCTTTGTACCAATCCAAGATACGACCAACGAATGGTGAAATCAGATACGCACCGGCTTCGGCACAGGCACGGGCTTGCGCGAAACTAAACAACAGTGTCAGGTTGCAGTTAATGCCCTCTTTTTCCAACTGTTCAGCAGCTCGAATACCTTCCCAAGTCGATGCTATTTTGATCAACACCCGCGAACGAGAAATACCTTGATATTCGTATAAACCGATAAGCTTGCGGGCTTTTTCGATAGTGGCAGCGGTATCAAATGACAGGCGAGCATCGACTTCAGTCGAAATGCGACCCGGAATATGTATCAGAACTTCACAACCAATCGCCACGATGAGGCGGTCAGCGGCTTCTTCAACTTGCACTGTTCGATCGCTAGAAAGAGATTGCACTCTATTAATAACACTATCCAATAAAGACGCATATTCAGGTAATGTTACTGCTTTTAAAATCAGAGAGGGATTAGTAGTAGCATCTTCTGGGTGGAATATTTTTATTGCAGGTAACTCACCAGTATCAGCAACAATCGTAGTAAATGCTTTTAAAGCGGAAAGATAAGATTGCATAAAATCTCTATATGTATAATTCATGGTGAACACAAATATTGTGGAATGTTCATAAATTAGCAATTATGATTTTTTGGTTTTAAATTTCTTTTTCTATTAATACTAGCATGTAACAAAATGTAACTACTTGGATGAATTAATTGTTAAAATGAACAAATGACTTATGATATTTTACTCTTGAGATCTAAATCGCACTAAAATCTGAGCATATTGATTAATATGCGGTTATGGTAATTACTTCGATGATAAGAAAATGTTTGAAAGACGATATAAAATATCTATCATTTTTAATGCAAACAAAGTATATGACCGGGGTGTTATTTGTGGCATTGGTGAATATCTGCAAGCATCCCAATGCGATTGGGATGTCTATATAGAAGAAGATTTCTACAGCTCGAAAAGAAATACTGATGTAGGTATGTGCGATGGAATCATCGCCGACTTTGATGATCCTTACGTTGAGGAATCATTGATGAATTCAAATGCATTCGTTGTCGGTGTTGGAGGCTCATACCAAAAAAAAGCTGATTATCCTAACGTTTCTTATGTTGCAACAGATAACTTCCAGCTAGTAGACAGCGCATTTAAGCATCTAAGAAGCAAGGGATTAGAGAATTTTGCATTTTACGGTATGCCAGAAAATAGAAAATTTAGGTGGGCAAGCGAAAGAGAACTGGCATTTAAAAAATTAATGGAATTTAATGGATTAAATGGATCTGTATATCATGGCTACGAAACAAATCCAGATAACTGGTCTTATACACTCAACCGATTAGCTGACTGGTTACAACAATTTTCAGACCCTACTGGAATCATTGCGGTAACTGATGCGAGAGCACGTCATTTGTTGCAAGTGTGTGATCATTTGGGAATCATGGTGCCAGATAAAATAGCTGTGATAGGTATTGATAATGAAGAGTTAACTCAATATTTATCAAGAGTATCATTATCTTCGGTAGAGCAAGGCACTAAGAGAATGGGATATGAAGCCGCGAAAATGCTTCATCAACAGCTTTCTGGTAAAAATAATAATTTACAACGAATCCTTATTCCACCAGTAAAAATCCATGGCAGACAGTCTTCAGATTATAAACCCTTAAAAGATCCGAATGTAATACATGCTATGCATTATATTCGCCTTAATGCTTGTAAAGGTATTAAGGTTGAGCAGGTACTTGATCATGTTGGTATATCAAGATCTAACCTAGAGGGGCGATTCAGATCTGAGAGAGGACATTCTATTCATCAAGAAATTCACAATATAAAACTAGATAAAGCAAAGGACTTACTGATAGGTACATCACTTTCAATTCAAGAGATTTCAGATGTATGTGGATATCCTTCATTGCAGTACATGTATGCTGTTTTTAAAAAAGAATGTGACATGACT
>CAIZDF010000131.1 GCA_903931645.1 uncultured Tolumonas sp. | reverse complement strand
TCATATTCTTTTTTAGCTACTGCATCACGAATACGTTGATAATACCCTTGCTCACTCATCGGATTAACTGAACTTAAATTCGTTGCGATAGGAGATAAATATTGTTTGCTCGGCGCTGCAGTCAAATCAGTTTGATAATCAAAAGTTAAATGTAGACGCCCGGTTGCGGCATGAGGCACTTCCGAATTCCGGAATCGGGCAACATCGGTTGTCCGGTCATGCTCCATGGCTCTTTGTAATACGTCAGGATTAATCTTGGTAGTGCTTTGCATATCCTGGGTTGTCGTATATATCAGCATATATGCTGGACGCGATGAGCCGATAGTAACAGGAATGGTAAACTCCCCTTGCAGATTCTGTCCTGCCATCAGGTCATCACCTACTTTTGCAAATTTAGAGCTGGGCACAACTTGCAATGTCGCGAAGTTTTCATCCAATATCATGACACTAGGAAGAAAGAGAGAAAAATCAACTGGCACAGTTAATTTGATATGTATCGCCTGTGGCTGCGTCGGTAATGAGAAAGCAGTTAGATAGCTTTTCCCTGTTTCAAAAGAAAAAACCTGATTATTGGAGCCAATTTGTATCCATTTATTTTCTTCGTTTAATGGCTGATACGTTAACTTGTTCAAGCTAGGAACTGCAGGTGTCTGAATCAATTGCTGCCTACCAGCTATAGCCTGCTGTTGGAAGGAGCTGATCGGTTCTTGCGCCCCCAAAGAATGCCCCGACTCTACGCTAGTACAACCAGTAGCCAGTAAACCAGCCAACAACAACCAACTCTGTTTGCTTTGTGTCATATATGGATCCTTTAAAAATACGGGCCCCTTGGGGCCCGATATTATATTTATATTGGTTTCCCAATTAACCCTACCACCACATATCCGCTTGAATGCCAACCAAGAAGTCATTTCGACTATTCGCTTGCTCCCATGGCGTATTGAAATTGCGATGCACGTATGTAGTTAAGAAACGAATTTCCGGTGAAGGTCCTGTACCGGTATTGACGGTGAAAGTCGGAACTATGCTTATCTTCCTTGAATCACTGCCTCGATCAACATTATCTAGCATAAGGTTATTTTTCGTATACCCAACTTCAGTCTGTACTGAGAATGACTGATTAATAGGGAATACAGGACGCAGTGAGGCTGAATACCAAGAGTCATGGCCACCTAACTCATAGTCATTGTACTGATAAGATAAAGTTGGCAGCAGTTGTACCTTAGCACCATACCATCCCCCCCACGCGAACATGCGATAGGACTGGTCGCCTTCCATTACCTTGGACTGATAAGGTTTATAACCATCAGCAGCATCCTGAACAGTTTTCTGATACAAAGAACCTTTTCGATACATTGACGTATTCGTCAATGTAGCACCCAATAAATCACCAGAGCCTAATCCGCGACCAGCTTGGGCAATAAACTTAGAAAAGCCGCCAGGCATGAAGAAAAAATCATCTCGTGAATAAATAGCAGTGCCTTCTACACCTTTGGTAGCGTACTGATTACTATCGCCAGTGAAAGAATTATCCGGCATTTGCTTTAGTGCAACTTCAAAATCCCAATTAGCGTATTTAGCGCTCGAATGCAGCGTATGCATAGTTGCTGCGGTACCATCAGTGCGATCACTGTGGTTAGTATCATTGCTGTTGATATATGCAAAGTCCCACTTCCCGCCTGCGATCTCCTGATCTTTTAAACCAACCCCGGTACCTGAGTAGTCGGTATAAAAATAATCGGTAGTGAATATGTAGTTTTCGCGATCATAGTAGCGCAGACCGCCCCACATGGTGCCCGTTGGCGTGATCCCGCCCAATTCAACATAAGTTTGAGAAACACCGGACGCTCTTGGCGCAGCTCGGGTCTGTAATCCATCGTCACTAGATTCAAGCTCTAAATGAATTTTAGCTGACTTACCGCCATCAAGGTCCCACTTTTTAACCAGTTCGCCGTTCCAACTATTATCGACTTCAGAGCCAAGGCGCCCCATAGTCTTATCCATCTCATCCGCATAAGTAGCTTTAGAGAAATTGTCTTTGGCATCAAACATCGATCCAGCACGGATATAACCATTAAAGACGGTGTCTTCTGAAGCCATTGATAGTGCTGGCAGAGTTAGTCCACAGCAGGCACCAACTAACAATGCTACGTATTTCAATTTCATTTAAACCTCCAGTGTATAGAAAGTGATATACAGCCCCACCATGGGTGGAGCTGACGCGATAATTAAGGAACGATCTGCTGGCAAGGAGAATTAGCATCAAAACCGCTAGGTAAGGCCGACTTCAACGCCACATTGGTAAATGCGAACTGCAGCCCAGACATGGAATCCCATGCACCACCCATATAAAGCGCCTTTTGAACAGAGCTTGTGTTGGCTGCAGGGATAAGAGAGGCTACTGGCAGCGTGCAGCGATACCAGTTGTCATCGGCGGGTACTTTGCTGCTATCCATGGTGAAAAAGGTGCCATAGTCTGGACCAGCAGTGCCGTCCATGCGGATCTGGATATTAGGTGACGCGCCATAGCTAGACACTTTCAGATCCAGTGTCATAGCGCCATTTTGGTAGGCAGAAAGATCCGTATTCGATGCATCAGTGCCTAAGAAAACACCACCATTGCCAGGGAAATCAGCTGTAACGACTTGGTTGGCATCTGTCGTAGTCCCACCAAAACCTGTCATGGGGTAGCTAACACTGAGATCGTTCGCGTTGCTCTTATCACCAGAGTAATAAAGTGCGGTATCACCAGAGACAAGCGCTGGAGCTTGGTTAACACCAGAGCCAGTAGCAGTCCCCCCATTAGTAACCGCTGTTTTACATGTCACAGGATCAGCAACCGGAGTGTTGGTTGTGCTCAATGTGTATTTCACATTGGTAATTTCGTAGTTAAACGTCTTATTGGTGTCCAAAAAGAATGGTGTACTAACCGAAGTCAAATTTACTGCCGTTGCACCCGGGTATGGCGCCATACAACTGATTGGTACAGTCAGAGTTTCCCAATTGCCAGTACCTTTTACTGCAGCAGCGATAGGAATACTGCTCCGGTTGGGATATTCGTTATCGATAGAAACCGAGAGTTCTTGAGGTACAGCGCTCTTAGCCCGTAATTGAAACTCTATGAAACCAGCCGCATATTTACTGAGATTAATCGGTGTGTCTGATTTCAACATGAAAGTGCCAGTACCATTGCCTGACACTTGAACATCAGCTGTATCACTCGTCCCGGCATTATTGATAAGAACAGCACCAATACTAGTCAAAGATAGTTGTGTAGCCGTAACCGCTTGGACATCCCAATTATTCATTTCAGACTGAATTCTCGGAGTAGTTGTTGCCGTTGCACCAACACCAAATAGGAACAGTGAACTATCACCCGAGACCGGAGGATTCGCTCCCGCATTACTGCTGGCCGACGAACCAATGTTTTCACCACCACCGCATCCACTGAGCAAGATGGTGGCAAGCAACGATGCCAAAATTCCTTTCTTTGTTTCATTCATATTGACCACTCCAATCAATGGGTAAAAATATTTCATTGTGGTGGCAATACATCCCAACCAGCACCATGAAATCGATATCAAGAAAAAACGGGGTAAGCCAATTTTCATGAAATCGATTTCTAGAGCAATATTTATTCATTTTTAAGATCGTAATTCGTGCTAAGAATCACAAAACTCTCTGCTAAAAATGACGAAAAAAATAAAATTAATGCCTCTTTTTAAAGAGGCTTTCCTTACAAGAGCAAAATAAAGACAATTGTTAAAATCATTTAAATTCAATCAATTAATTTAAAAAATAATTTAAATTCAAGATCTTACAATCTGAATTAGGTTGATAGTAAGTTTTACTGGCCGTTTCCAGTTATTCGACAAAAAATGAGGTCAAATCAATTAATTTCTCTGATTTTTATCGCAAAGAGACTCACGTGAAATTGATATCGATTTCAAAAAAAGCAAAGGGTTTTATGCCACGGAGTTTTGGAAATGATGGTGAATTGAAGGTAGGAAAAACAAAGAGCAGATCAGCATCACAGTTCGTTAACAAAATAGCAAAACGACCGCAGCTTCCATGCATCAAGCTTGTCTATTGATAGATATGATTTATAAGATATTGAGAAAATCATTTTCTAGTGTGAAGAAACAATCAGGGGGTTAGTTTGAGATCAACACCATTATTTTGTGGATTGTTATTAATGGTGCTGATGTTTATCACCCAAGTTCAGGCAACAACACTGACTATAGCCTCATACCCTAACTTTGATGCTGCGATTCGGGCTGCCATCCCGCGTTATGAGAAATTACATCCTGACATTACTATTCGCCTGCTATCACTGTCGTTTTATGACCATCACAATGCGATGACGTCGGCATTAGCCACTGGAGCTGGGTTACCCGATATCATGGGGCTAGAACAAGGCTTTATTAGCCGTTTTGTAAATTCCGGTGGCCTAGAGATACTAAGTGACCCGCCCTATAACGCGCTTCAGTATCAGTCGTTATTCGTGCCTTATACGATGGTTCAAGCCCAGAATGACCGAGGTGAACTGTTTGCAATGCCTGCAGATATAGGTCCGGGCTCACTTTTTTACCGCCAGGACCTGTTAGGCCAAGCCGGTGTATCACTTGATGATATGACAAAAAATTGGGACAGTTTTATACAGGCTGGTATCAAACTGAAACAAAAATCCATCTATTTAGTCGCTAACGCCAGTGATTTGAAAGACATCTATATTCGTATTGGACTCAAACCAAGTGAAGGGATCTATTTTAATCAAGCCGGAGAAACCTTAGTACGCAGTGAACGTTTCGTTCGAGCATTTACACTTGCTAAGCAGGTACGCGATCTTGGACTGGATGCGCGTTTACAGATTTGGAGTAATGAATGGGCAGAAGCTATTCGGCGCGGACGAGTAGCCACTCAAATGATGGGGGCATGGTTTGCCGGCCACTTATCAAGCTGGATCGCACCTGAAAGTTCCGGCGCTTGGCGAGTAAGCCAGTTACCTGAACATTCCTATGCCAGTTGGGGAGGCTCTTTTTATGCCATTCCTAAAGCGGCTGCGCATAAATCAGCAGCATGGGATTTTATCCAATTCATGACTTTAGATCCGTCGATGCAGCAAGAAGCCTTTGAGAAACTCGATGCATTCCCTGCTCTTTTAAGTGCACAACAAACCAAGCACATGGCTGAGTCAATCAGTTATTTGGGACAACAACAAGCAAGATTAATCTGGAAAGATGCTGCAGCTAATATGCCGGTAATTATGGCGCATAAATACGATTCGTTAGCAGCAGAAATAATCCGCAAACAGATGGATCTTGTGCTGGATGAGCATAAAGATATTACTGAAGCACTAGAAGATGCTGAGCGTCAAATCCGTCATAAGGTCAGACGTTAATGCGTAGGCTCAGTAATTCAAAATGGATCCCTTATCTATATCTATCGCCATTTTTTATTTTATTTAGCGTGTTTGGCCTTTATCCGATGCTATTTTCTGCATGGATTGCCCTGCATAGTTGGGAATTAGGCACTTCATTTCATCAAATGGAATGGTTGGGGCTTACTAACTTTGAGTATGTATTAACCGACGAATGGTTTTACCACGCTTTATATAATACCGTATGGTTGGGCCTGGCAGCTGGAATACCCCAACATTTAATCGCACTTCCTCTGGCAGCACTCCTCTTTAGAATGGCTTCGCAGAAGCGCCATATTTTACTTTGCTTCTACTTTCTGCCGTTTATTACTTCCTCCGTCGCTATTTCTCTCGTGTTTGGTTCATTATTTTCCCGTGATTTTGGTCTTTTAAACCAAGTATTAACTGGGATTCATGATTGGAAATTAGCTGGCATCCAACCGTTGAATTGGTTATTTCCACAACAGGCTATTGATTGGCAAAATTCGTCACATATCCGTTGGGTAATTGCCTTTGTCGTTTTCTGGCGTTATGTCGGTTGGAATACTCTTCTTTATTTTTCTGCGATGAAAACAATACCAAATGAGCTATTTGATGCTGCATCTCTAGATGGAGCTGGATTCTGGCAACAACTGCGACATGTCACGTTACCAACACTCAGACCTATGATTTTATTAGCTCTAACACTAAGCCTAATTGGAAGTTTTCAGCTATTTGAAGAGCCGTTTATTCTCACTTCAGGGACTGGTGGTTCAGGGCAAGCAGGACAAACACTCGCAATGTATTTATACACAACCGCTTTTGCAGAAGGCGACTTTGCCACAGCATCTGCAACGGCCTGGTTGTTATTTATAATACTATTTACGCTGTGTAACCTGAGTCATCGCATTAACCCAAAAAATTACTTATGAGCCAGATTAAATATTTCAAATTAACTCCTTGGTTGATCGGTAGCCTTATTTGGTTAGGTGCCATTTTAATGGTATTGCCATTCTGGTTTATGTTGATATTTGCTACACACAATGAGCAAACCATTTTTTCTGTTCCACCACCATTATGGTTCGGCGATCAATTTAGCGAAAATATACATCAGTTATTAAATTGTCTCCCCTATTTCTGGCACAATTTGTCAAACAGTGTTTATATTGCGTTGATGACTACGATATTAAACCTCCTGTTTTGCTCTTTAGCAGGAAGTGCCTTTGCTCTTTATCATTTTAAAGGTAAAAAAACTCTATTTAACTTGGTGATCAGCACCATGCTTTTACCTGTTTTTTTAAATATGATTCCTAATGCATTGATCATTGCTATGTTTGGTTGGTTTAACGAACCTAAAGCACTTTATATTCCAGCTGCATGCAGCGCTTTCGGTGTATTTTTAATGCGGCAATATATCGAGCAAGCAGTCCCAAATGATGTTATCGAAGCTGCTCGACTTGATGGCTGCAGTGAGTGGGGGCTATACCGTTACATCGTTATTCCACTGATAAAACCAGCACTTTTCACTCTTGCGTTGTTAACATTTATTGCATCATGGAATAATTTTATG
>CAIZDF010000130.1 GCA_903931645.1 uncultured Tolumonas sp. | reverse complement strand
TGTTTGAAGCCGTTATCCCAGAAAGTCAGCCCTGTGACGCCTTTGGTGTCGAGTTTGGCAAACAGTTTCTTGCCGACATCACCATCCATCACGCGGTGCAAGGTTTCCTGATTTGGAAAAAGATATGGTAAATCAAATAGTTGGAATTCAGGTGCGCCCATAGGGCCGAACTTGGATAGTGAGGGTGCCAGCATCTGTACCGCGCCGCTTTGCAGCGCCTCGATTTCTTCACGGTCTTTATATAGTTGGCTGTTCGGATAAACCTCAACTTTGACCTTCCCTTTGGTCAGTTTTTCTGCAATCTGTTTGAAGCGTTCGGCTGCTTGTCCCTTGGGTGTATCGGGTGCAACTACGTGACTGAATTTAATGATGATCTCACCAGCTGCCTGTGCGGCGCTGCTGATACCGATGGCTAATACAAACATCGCGATGGCACGTAATTTCATGAATTTTCTCCTGAGTGATTTGTTTTTATTGGCAACAATTTTGAGCCTGGAAACAGAACAAATGTTGAGGTTCGAAATATACGAGTGTTGGGCCTTGAGCGCCAGCGTATTAAAGCGATATCGCTAATTATTTTTTTGCTACACGGGTCGTCACTCTCGTGATTTGTGTTGCGCTATGTAGATTTTCTGAGCCCGGTTTGCTTGGAGATTTTGGTGAGTCGCTAGGAAAAGCCCTATGTTAAATCAGCATTTTCCAGATTTTAAATCAGCCTTGCCTGATTGTTCTGTCCAAAATGATGAGCACATAATTCGTCACGTTTCAGAATGTCTTCAGGAAAACCCCATGAGCCGATTAGTTGTGATCGTCCTTAATATTTTTGCCGGGCTTGCGTGCTGCTCATTTACGCTGGCGGTGGAGATGCCGGACTTGGCGAAGAAAAATGAATGCATTAATTGTCATGCTATCAATGAGCGCATTGTTGGACCTGCCTGGATGGACGTGTCTAAAAAGTATCTCAATGACCCCATGGCAGAAGAGCGACTTATGGTTCGTGTTTCCAAGGGAAGTTCAGGATTTTTCGGTTTGATCCATATGCCGGCCAATGATCCGGATGGCATTAAACAAGTAGAGATGCGGGCGTTGGTGAGGTTTGTGCTGGGTCTGGCTAAATCCGATAAAGCTGGCACAGAACAGAACAACGCTAACTGAATGATTGATGGTGGTACGGAGATGGGTGTTTTAATTTTAAGGGGAAATGAAATGAAAAAATTCTGGGTCTATGCAGCAGCGATACTGATCGTAGCTTATGCTAATTTTGCATCAGCCGTGTCGCAAACTTGTCTATCAATTCAACAGTCTGCTGCTGGTGGGGGATGTACGGGTAGTTGTCTGGCAAATTTCCAGTTAAACCATCCTGAGTGCTTCGGTTCGACATCAAGTACGGCGAGCGCTTCTCAGGAAATCAGCAGCACGTCACTTACGCAGATGCTGGCGATTTCTCGTGCCGTCAATGCAAGTCATGCTTCCAGTAATTTACGGCCTGAAAATATCTCCAGTGTGGGGCAGCTCAAAGGTATGGCTGCGGGCAATTCAGCGCCACAATGGAATTTTTGGGGTAGTGTAAGTAGTGATAAAAACAAGTATGACCGAGGAGGTTACTACGATCCGATCGGGCTTGCAGCACACAACAATATCGCAAGTTCCGATGTCACGAATGCAGTCAT
>CAIZDF010000129.1 GCA_903931645.1 uncultured Tolumonas sp. | reverse complement strand
GTGATGCGTTGTGTACTTACTGATGAACAATTGTTGAGGTTATTACACGATGATGTGCCGTTTGGTGATCTCACCACAGAGTTATTGTTGGAACTGAATAAACCAATCCAGATTATTTTTACTGCTCGGCAAGATATGACGGTGTGCTGTATCGAAGAGGCTGCTCGGCTATTTCATTTATGTGGAGCTGAGAGTGAATTATTAGTTTCTTCGGGTGATCGTGTAATTAAAGGTGCCTTATTATTAAAAGCAACCGGAAGTTCTGATGCGATATTTGCAGCTTGGAAGGTCACGCAGATCTTAGTTGAGTGGGCGAGTGGCATCGCGAGCGCAACCCGTGCATTGGTTGATGCTGCGGGTCATGTGCCTGTGGCATGCACGCGAAAACAGAGTCCGGGTACTAAGGCCTTGTCAGTCAAAGCCGTTAAAGCTGGCGGGGGCGTTATGCACCGGTTGGGGTTATCAGAAACGATTTTACTATTTGCGGAACATCGGCAATTTTTAACTGAATCCCCAGACGTTATTTTGCAGCAATTAAAAATCAAAGCACCAGAGCATCGACGGGTTGTCGAAGTGCACGACTTGACCGATGCGAAGTGCTGGGCCTTAGCCGGTGCAGAAGTGTTACAAATGGATAAATTTTCATTAGCTGATGTACGTGCTTGCCATGCTTATTGTCAGGAAAATAACTTACCAGTGATTCTTGCGGTTGCCGGAGGCGTTAATGTGAATAATGCTGCGGATTATGTTTCTGCAGGAGCGGGCTTATTGGTGACCTCCGCGCCGTATCATGCTGAACCCAAAGATGTGCAAGTTACTTTTTCGGCGATGAAATAAATGTATATAAATTTAGAATAGCGGTGATTTAAGCTTTAGCTAAGTTTTATTCGGTAGTCTGTTGTAGCGCTTTGATTACCGAATGGAATAGATGGTGGAACTTTTAAATCAAACTTTATTTTTACTCATAAATGCCGATGTTCAGCCTAATGCATTGATCGTGATGTTGGCTAAATTGATGGCGGATTTGCCGATCTGGCTGGTTCCATCACTGCTCGTTATCGGCTGGTTAAGAGGTGATAATTCTATTCGCAAAGGATTCTTAGCGGCGGCTTTAACTGCTGTTATCGCATTATCAGTCAACCAAATCATTAGTTTTTTCTGGCAACATCCACGTCCATTTATGATAGGGTTGGGGCATACATTGATCCCGCATGTTGCTGATTCTTCATTTCCTAGTGACCACATGACGTTGATTTGTGCTGTGGCTTTTTCATTGCTGTGGCATCCGGCATTACGCAAATTGGGCAGCATGTTGTTATGTCTCTCTTTGCCAGTTGCTTGGGCAAGAATATACCTAGGCGTACATTTTCCGCTCGACATGATAGGCGCAATGTTAGTGACAGCATTGTGTGCATGGTTAACTCAGTATCAGCAAAAACTGCTCATTGAACCCGCGTTTAAAATTGTTTCATCGCTGTATGAATGGGTGTTTTCTCCTGCTATTCAACGAGGTTGGTTGAAATAAAATTGCGTCATTCTCTCTATTTGTTTAGGCTAAATCAAGCACTGATATGGGGAATGAAAAATGCCTTACGTATTAATAGCATGCGATATGGACGAAACACTCTTAAATGATCAGCATGAAATTTGTCAAAGAAACATTGATGCGATCATAAGAGCTAAAAAAGAGTTTGGCGTCAAATTCGTTCCCGCGACAGGTAGAGG
>CAIZDF010000128.1 GCA_903931645.1 uncultured Tolumonas sp. | reverse complement strand
GGTATCAATTTTACTAGAAACAGAATCGGGTTGAGCCGAAACAAGTAGATGTTCGTAGTTCTTGTATTCAAAGGTTTTTAATGCACGTTCAGGATCGTTTTTATACTTGTTTTCTTCTACTTTTCTGATGATTAAATTGACTTGATTATCAGAAAAAAGCTCTTTGTTTTTTGCAGAGACATCAGCCACCATTTTAATCAATAAATAATGAGCGCCAATAGTTTGATAGTATTTTTTTTCGTAATATCCTTTATAAGAAAAGATAATTGGTTTTTTATCGTTCTTCAATTCAATAGCTTGGAATACACTCTCAACGGAGAAATCGTTAAGCCTGGTACTTATCCTCTGGTTACCGATGTCACGCTCGTACAGGCGATTGCCAAGGCAGGTGGACTGGCCAAGGGGCAATTCCATGCTTCTATAGTCGACGTTGCGGATATTTCACATGCTACTTTGGTGCGACGTGGAGAACTGTTGCCTATCGACTTCGTCAGATTATTGCATGATGGGGATATGCGTTTTGATGTCAAGATGATGCCGGGGGATTATGTATATATTCCTTCCGGGCTTTCTAATGAAGTCTATTTGCTGGGTGAACTGGTGAAGGCAGACGTCATTCCTTTCAAAGATGGACTATCACTTTCTGCGGCTCTGGCGCGGGTAACAGGATTTACTCCTGATGCGGATATCACTCGTGTTCATATTGTGAGAGGAACATTGTCTAACCCTGTTCTGACGGTTGTGAATCTTGAAATGGTGTTCGCCGGAGAGCAGAGGGACTTTTTGCTAAAGGAAGGAGACATCGTTTATATTCCACCCTCTGGTTTGACATCCTGGTCGCGAATAGTGTCAAAAATAATTCCGAGTATTCAGTCTATACAGACTGCGATTCTTCTTGGTAAGGCGGTAAAATTTTAATCAGCTATTCAATTTGAAGACAGGGTAATTACTTGAGAAGACGCACAATTGTTAACAGGGCACCTAGGTCTTTGGCTCAGGTGCGTTTTTTTTCATTCATGTCCCCCGCCGTGCTGGAGCGCATGACCCCCGAACAACGATGTGAAATCGTAAATACAATAGTCAAGTTGCAGTGGGAGAATCCAAGAATCCTGGATGAAATATTTATGGAAATGCCTTATCCGAATGGTATACGGGGGGAAGGGAGCTATTGGGACCGTTTTAAGAGAAGAAATGTCTGGATGGTCAGGCGACTTTGGTTAGCCATGATTATTCAGAAGGGAGAGAGACGTATCCATTCCAGAATCATTGATTATCTCTTTATTGCATACATTGGAATTCTGTCTATTTTTTTAGTGTGCTTAACAATATTGATAGCTTATGAAATAAAAAGCTTTCTTGGCATTAATTTACTGGAGGACGTGCATTTTTTTGTTGTCTGTTGAGTATTGATAAGACATCAGACTCCCCCCATCAAAGTGCGTCAATGATATCTTGGTTCGGGAACTCAGTAATATGATCTATTAGCGATGGGATCTTTGAGAAAGGTAGTGCAGGTGCTGAATTGTCCATTTGGATGTAAAAATTCATTAGTCATGCTGGTTGTGCTCAGCATCCTACACATAGGATTTTCTTTCGGTGAAGAATTGGAAAGCAGGGTTGAGCTGAGTTCTTCTATAAGTCGAAAACCTGTCAATAACAGCACAGACTTTAATTGCCGCTTACCGACGCCCATTGATGCCGGCGAATTCAAATCGCCAGTGCTGGGGATGGAGGTTGAGTCGAGCCGGGCCATCCAAGTGTATTTTTCTGCACTTGAAATTCAACCACATCTCTCCAGTCAGCTTAAGTATAGACTGACAAGCCGCACGGATAGCCGTTTCGTTTCACCGGTGATGCCAATTAAGACAGGCTATGACCGGCAAATAGTTCGTTTTGACGGAAATAACCAGCCTGTAGCTGAGACACGTTTACATTTATTGTTCTCGGTATCGATGAAGGAAGGTGAGCGCTATACCTTACAGTCCATCGATAGCGAATCAGCGGCTAAGTCATTGATCACTTTTAGCTACAAAGAATGTCGTGTTACCACTTCCTTGCAGGTTAGTCAGGCTGGGTACATACCTATAGCGCCTAAATTTGCTTATGCGGGTAACTGGTTAGGCAGTGCCGGGGCGATGCCGATTGATAATACCGTATTTTCAATTTTGGATGCCGGGTCAGGGAGAGTCGTCAGTACCGGTTCGATGGTGTTACGTTCTGCCGCTGATCAGTGGAGCGGCAACGACGTTTATGAAGCAAGGCTCCCAGCTTTGCATCCCGGAAAATATCGTATGTATGTGGCCGGATTGGGGGTGTCTTATGTTTTCTCTATTGACCCGGATATGGCTGAAAAAATTTATCGCAAAGTCGCGCGTGTGCTCTATCACAGACGTAATTCCACACCCATTATAGCTCCCTGGGCAGAACCGGGCTTCGAGCGTCCAATGGGTGGGGTAAAAAAGGTCTACGATGGCTACCTCCATCCTGCGTTAAGTTCCCCAGATTATCTGTTTAACCAGGGCGAAATTGCCTATCGTTATCGCCCTGTCAGCAAGGGATGGTTTGATGCCGGTGACTATGGACAATATGTACCTAATATGGCTATGGTCTATTGGGCAACTAGCCTAGCGCTGGATTTATCCCCTGGCGGATTTGCAGATCGTGAATTGAATATTCCTGAAAGCGGGAACTCTATCCCTGACATTATTGATGAATTAGGCTGGGGAATGGACTGGGCCTTATCTATGCAAGATGCCGACGGAGGTGTTTATTCTCGGCTTGCAAGTGAAACGTGGGATGAAACACTACCGCATCTTGTTGGGAAAAAACGTCTGATTTACGAGAAAACAACGCATGCAACCGCAAGTTTTGCTGCCATGGCCGCTATCTATGCGCGCCTCATAAAACCGTATGATCCAGTGCGCGCGACGAGGGCTATTGCTGCATCTGAACATGCTTGGCTGTTTTTGAATACCCATGAACAATGGCCTGCCGAAGGACATAAATACAAAAATCCACCTGGAACACACGCAGGTGAATATGCCGATGCATCGGCCGCTGATAATCTTCTTTGGGCGGCAGCGGAGCTTTACAGGACGACACGAAATACTCGCTATATGGATTACTTTCAGTTGAAACTGTCTACAGTTCCAGTGGATCCGAGCAATCTTCCCAAATTCGACCGGGTAGAAATGGCCGCCTTATGGGCCATTGCCATGGCAACACCGGTTTCTGATCAGTATGGTAAAAGAGCTCGTAAAAG
>CAIZDF010000127.1 GCA_903931645.1 uncultured Tolumonas sp. | reverse complement strand
GCTCACGATTGTATGATTGGTGATGATTGTATTTTTGCCAATAACGCAACACTGGCGGGTCACGTTCACATTGGTGACTGGGTGATCTTTGGTGGTTTAGCGGCTATTCATCAATTTGGTCGTGTGGGTTCCCATGCATTTATTGCTGGTATGGCGGCTCTGAACAAAGATGTGCCACCGTATGTTATGGCTGCAGGTCATTATGCAACCCCATTTGGTATCAATAGCGAAGGGTTGCGCCGTCGTGGTTTCTCTGCAGAAGCGATTTCTGCGGTAAAGCGGGCATACAAAGAGCTTTATCGTAGTGGTAAGACACTGGATGAAGTGATGCCTGTGCTGGAAGCTATGGCTCAGGACGAACCGGCTGTTGCTCCTTTTGTTGAATTCCTGAAAAAGAATGAGCGTGGCATCATTCGCCCTTGATTTATCCGCTATCAAGCGGCCGTTGCGTATAGGAGTTATCGCCGGAGAAGTTTCCGGCGATATTCTTGCTGCGGGTCTGATGCGTCAACTCAAACAACTCTATCCTGATTGTGAATTTGTCGGAATTGCTGGTCCGCGTATGCAGGAACTGGGTATCGAGACTTTGTTCGAGATGGAAGAGCTTTCGGTGATGGGTCTGGTTGAAGTGCTGGGTCGTTTGCCGCGCTTGCTGCAAGTTCGTCGGCAAATCATTCGTTATTTTAAAGAAAACCCACCGGATATTTTTATTGGTGTCGATGCACCGGATTTTAATATTGGTGTGGAGCTTAAACTCAAACAAGCTGGTATCAAAACCATCCATTATGTTAGCCCATCAGTCTGGGCATGGCGGCAGAGCCGGATCCACAAGATCAAAGCGGCGACAGATATGGTGCTGGCGTTTCTGCCGTTTGAAAAAGCATTCTATGATCAACATAACGCACCATGTCGATTTGTTGGTCACACCATGGCGGATGCTATTCCACTCACTTCGCCTGCTGCACCAGCAAGAGAACTGCTGGGATTGAAGCTTGATGCGCCAGTATTAGCTGTATTACCCGGTAGTCGCGGTGGTGAAGTGGAAATGCTGGCCCCACCATTTTTACGAGCTTGTCAGTTACTGCGTGCGCAATATCCAGCATTGCAGTTTGTGGTGCCATTGGTTAACGCGCGGCGCCGTCAGCAATTTGAAAGTATTAAACAGCAAATCGCGCCTGAATTACCGATGACGTTGGTGGATGGCCAAGCCAGACAAGTCATGACATCGGCGGATGTTATTTTATTGGCATCGGGCACGGCAACACTAGAAGCAATGTTGGTGAAGCGTCCGATGGTGGTCGCGTATAAAGTAAAACCATTTACGTTTTGGATTGGTGAAAAATTAGTAAAAATCCGCACCTTTTCTTTACCTAATTTACTCGCCGGTCGAAAATTAGTGCCTGAGTTGATCCAACCTGATTGTACGCCTGATAAATTAGCGGCAGCGGTGAGCGGTTATCTGCAACAAGATAATCAGGCATTACTAAATGAATTTACCCATTTGCACGAATTGATCCGCTGTGATGCGGATAAACAAGCGGCACAAGCTGTTCTCGACGTATTACAAGGGCGTATATGAGCACATTTAACTACCCTCCATACCAGTTAATTGCCGGTGT
>CAIZDF010000126.1 GCA_903931645.1 uncultured Tolumonas sp. | reverse complement strand
TGAGGGTAGCTAACACTACAAACATGCCAATAATACCGCGCGATGCAGTTGGCAAATTATAAGTAATAAATAACGAGCCCAAAACCGCACTGATAAATCCGAGGCGCGAGGCAAACATTTTCGGCGCCTTATCAACCATCCAGCTCTGCCAGAGCATGAAGGAGACCAGCAATAAGCCGATCAAGAGGAGATTACGTTGAGGTTGCATAGTTATTTTCTTCGCTTCGATTGCTGAGGTTGCGGAACCGGATCATGGCCGCCTGAATGTAAAGGGTGACATTTTAATAGACGTTTGCCACCTAACCAAATGCCTTTTATGAGACCGTGTAGGCAAATTGCATCAATCATGTATTGAGAACAGGTTGGTGTAAAGCGGCAACGTGGGCCAAGAAGCGGACTAATGACCCACTGGTAGACTCTTATGAGTGCAACGACTAGCCATTGCTGCGGCGTGCGAGGGTGCGCCATAGCTTATCCAGTAGTTGTGATAAATCGGGGTTTTCCAATCCACGCACGGGTGCTTTAGCGATCACAACAATATCAATCGGCGGTAATTCGTGTTGATGTAAACGAAAACTTTCTCTGATCTGACGTTTTACGCGGTTACGCCATACAGCACGCTTCAGTGCTTTTTTAGGTATAGCTAAACCCAGACGAGGATGCGTCAGTTCATTACGAATTGCTAGCAGAGTGAGATGAGGCGAAGAGGCTCGCACTGGTTGCGCGAAGACTTTTTGAAAAGTGTCGGGAGTTAACAGACGTAACTCCCGAGGAAAGGTTACTTGCTTGACCATTAAACAGTGGTCAGACGAGCGCGACCTTTAGCGCGGCGAGCAGCCAGAACTTTGCGGCCACCGACTGTTGCCATACGAGAACGGAAACCGTGGTTACGAGCACGTTTCAGTACTGAAGGTTGGAAAGTACGTTTCATAGCTATAATCCGTGAATTAACTGTACAGATTTGATGCTGTCGCCTACCGACGCGCCGATATAATGGCGAAAACATCAATTCAAAGAGGCGGGATTTTAAACAGATAACGGCTACACGTCAATCGGCCAGCGAATCAATAACTGGCAGAGCAGACAGGTAAGGTTGTCGTTTTATCTCGATCCTCACAAAAATCGCCACGATCCATTAAAGATCGCGGCGGGCGATTATATCGGTTTATGCCTATCTAGCAAGATCACTCTGCCTGATCTTGCATCACTCTTTGTAATGTGACCTGTTTAGCGTGGCCAAAATCAGTCTTGCCGGAACCCAGTTTGGGTAATTGTTCCAGCATCAGGATCTGCGTTGGCAGCAACAACGGGTTACAACCGTGCGCCAGCATGGCTTTTTTCAGCTCATTAATATCCAAAGTGACGGTGGTCAGTAATACGATTTGTTCGCCTTTTTTGGCATCCGGTATGTTTACGGCGATCACTTCGGTTTCTTCCAATAAGGCTTGTTGTACCGCAAGCTCTACCGCACCGAGACTGATCATTTCACCGCCAACTTTGGCAAACCGCGAATACCGATCGACGATAGTTAAGAAACCATCTTCATCCAGATGACCTTTGTCACCAGTCACGTACCACCGGCTACCATCGATCTCTTTTATCACACTGGCGGTTTTTTCCGGGTTATTCAGATAACCCTGCATGACTTGTGGCCCACCGATCAGGATCATGCCATCACTGCCAGTTGGCAATTCCGCCAGTGTACTTGGATCAACAATCCGTACATTCGAGCCCGGCAGTGGCATACCAACTGTGCCGTGTTTGCTGCCAATTTGCAGATCCCAATACTGAGTATCCAGACAGTCAGGCAGATTGACACTGGCGACCGGTGTGGTTTCGGTGGCGCCGTATCCTTCCAAAATGTGTTTATTAAAACGGGTCAGAAATGCTTCACGGACTACCGGATTCAGTTTCTCTGCACCGGCCACCACAATGCGTAAGCTTTCCATCATCAATGGATGCACTTTTGGGTGTTTGGCGTATAAACGAAAGAAGGTAGAGGTGCCGCATAAAATGGTGGCGCGGTATTGCGCAATACTTTTCGCGACACCAACGGCTTCGGTAGGGTCGGCGTGGCACACCATCGGAATGCCTTCAATCAGCGGCATAAACTGGTTTACCGTCAGACCAAAGGCATGGAACAGCGGCAGACAAGACATCAAGACATCTTGTTCTTGTGTGTTCACCACATCGGAGATCTGTTTCAAATTAGCCATAATATTCTGATGGCTGAGCATGACGCCTTTCGGTAAACCCTCACTGCCACTGGAAAATAAGATCGCGGCAGTCTGCTGACTATCATGCGTATGGTTACAGACTCGCTTCAAGATACGGGTTGGCAGTAGACGGATCGCCAGCCAGCGCCAGAACGATTCATTGAAGTGGATTTCACTGCGCAGATCTTCCAAATAAACAATGTGTTTACCTTGTAAGACATTAATAACATCCCCATTTCTCTTCTCCAACCGTTCAACGAAACGACGTGAGGTGTAGATGGTACGGATGTCAGCTGGTTCAATCGCGGTATTCAGAGCCGCTTCATTGGCGGTGTAATTGAGATTAACAATGGTTTTACCGGCCAGCAGGGTGGCCATATTACATAATACGCCACCGGTGCTGGTTGGCAGTAATAGGCCAACATTTTGTTCTGGGCTTAAACGGTGGATGCGGCGAGATAAACACCAAGCTGCAGCTAAGGCTTTATCCGCCGTTAGTGGGGCTGAGATGCCATCCGCCAGAGACAGTTTGCGACGTTCACCTTTTTTAACGCTGCTGATCCAGGCATTGGTCAGTGTCGGCAAATTTTCTACGTGTTTTTGCCACGATTGCACAGAGAGGTCGAAAACCCGTTTTTTGATAGTAACGGCGCTGCTGTCTTTCGGTTGTGGCTGACCAAACGCAACGATGATTTCACGGTAATAACCACTACGACGCAGCGTTTTTAACTTGTTGGATGAGCGGGAAAATTGACTGCCCCACAGGCCGCGCAGATAAAACGGCACAATAACGACATCATCACTGGCTTGTTTACAGGCTAATTCAAAACCACGGCGGAATTCGCCCAGATGACCGTTGCGGCTAATGGAACCTTCCGGGAACAGGCAAACCACTTCACCTTGATTTAACAAATCACTTATGGTTTCCAGCGAACGGCGGCTGGCGGTATTGGCAATCGGCACACAACCATACAAACGGAATAACCATTTTAGGTATTTGTGCTCATAGATACTTTTGATCATGACAAAACGGACCGGACGTGGGCTGGCGATTTGTACAATCGCCCAGTCGATCCAGCTGACATGATTGCCCAGCAGCAGCACACCACCGGTAGCAGGAATATTCTGGATGCCTTGAATATCAACTTTATAACGCTGGCTGAGCAGACTTTGTGCAATAAAACGCAGCAGGGTCTGTGGCATTTTACGGATGGTATAGATGCAACCTAATACCGTCACACCAGCCATCAGATACAGCAGATGTTTACCATCAAAACCAAAATGGGCAAAAACGACGGTTAAGATTAGGAAGGAGAGCATGGCGATATTCTGGAACAGGTTGTTACCGGCGATCACCTTACCTAATTCATCTTCCCGACTATGGAATTGGATCAGCGCATTCAGCGGCACGATAAACATACCGCCAGCGGTGCCAATCAACAGAAAATCGAGGGCATACAGCGTGGTGCTGGTAAATTGCGGCAGCATCACCAGACCGGCGGCAACCCCAACAATGCCAACCGGTATCAAGCTGGTGGCAATATAGTTGCGTGATAACCGGGCTGCCAGTGAAGATCCCAGTGCAATACCCAGACCGGTGCACGCCAGCACACCTTGTAATACCAGCGTGTTTTCAATGCCCGCCGATTGTTTGGCAAACGCGGGGAAGGCAGCCAACAACACCTGACCCACGGCCCAAAACAGCGATAAACCGAGCACGGATAAACGAATGACATCGCGATCTAAAACGGGGGCCAATTCTTTCTTAAACTGGTCTATTTTTACACTGTTTTGCCAGTCAAACGCCGGCAACGGTTGAGGGTGTTCCAGTGTTGGTAAGCGATATAACAGTAATAACTCTAGTACGGTACAACCCACCAGCATCCAGCCAGCCGGGGCCAGTGATTGCAAGATCGGGCCACTTTGTTTGGAACCGGTCGGGAACCACAATTCAAACACCACGGTGAAAGCTACCGTACCCGCCAGAATGGCGATAATAGAGACGGCCTGCACCGCGCCATTCGCTTCCGCTAGATGGTTTTTACCAAACAGCGCCTGGATATAACCGTATTTTGCGGGCGAATAAAACGTGGCCTGCACGGCGAGCAAGAACGTCATGGTAAACGCCGGCCAGAACCAACCTTGGTAATAACAAAGCGTGATGGCCAGCGTCAAGCCTACGGCAATCCAAGCGGACAACCGCATGACTTTATCTTTCGGGTATTTATCTGAGCAGAATCCGGCGGGAGCAAAAAAAGCAATAAATGGCAGCAGAATCAGCGCATTCACTATCGCGGTCAGGATCACTTGTTGTGAGCCGTCATAAATCTTAAAAACAGTGTTCTGAATAATAATTTTATGCCCGAGATCGACAAAGGCATTCATAAAGCCGGCCAGCAGAAAGGCGAGGGCGCCACGCTGGCTAAGTAATTTGAACATGAGGAAGTCCTGATTTCCACCTAACAGATAACTATATCGTGAATAATAGTATCGTTTTTTACAAATAGAATTCGCCTTGTTGCGTCTGTTACACCTCATGGTATTGTTAAATAATACTTTATTGTAATAGAGAGTTTTATGAGTCAGACCAACAGCCTGTTACTGGCCTTAAAAAAACAGCTGCGAGCCCAGGGGAAAACCTATGCGGATGTTGCCCAGTTACTGGATTTGAGCGAAGCGTCGGTTAAGCGGTTGTTTGCCAGCCAAAGTTTTACGCTGCAACGACTGGAGCAGTTGTGTGACTGGTTACAAATTGAATTTTCCGAGCTGATGCAACAAGCACAACAACAACCCCAGCTGACTCAGCTCACGTTACAGCAAGAACAAGATATTGCTGCTGATCAGCTGTTATTGCTGGTGGCGGTGAGTGTGATTAACGGCTTCTCGTTTCAGGATCTGCTCTCGCACTACGCACTGACCGAACCCGAGTGCATACGCAAGCTGGCAGCACTTGATCGACTGAAGATCATCGACCTGCTACCCGGCAACCGGATCCGCCTACGTCTGGCGACTCATTTCAGCTGGTTACCTGATGGCCCGATCCAGCGTTTTTTCCTGCAACGGGTGCAGCAGGATTTTTTCCAGTCCCGTTTTGATAAAGAAACCGAAAAATTACTGGTATTAAACGGGCTGCTTTGCAACAGCAGCAATCGCGAATTACAGCAGTTGATGGCGCGTTGGGCGCGTGAATTCAGTGAATTGACGCGTGGTGATCGCAGTTTAAATATGGAAGAAAAGCACGGAACTACGCTGGTATTGGCGGTGCGGCAGTGGCGGCATGCGTTGTTTGACGAGATCAGTCGATCAACAGTGCGTAACGTTGTGGATAAATAGTGTGCAAATAACCATGATATCCCAGCATTATCCACAAAACTGCGCACATGATCTGTAATGATTGTGAAGATCCTGCGAACAAGATCTGGAGATCGATCCTGAAAAAGAGGTAAAATCAAAGGTCTTATAAATGATCAGACAGGGGTGAAAAGTGACCGCTTCGCTATGGCAGCAATGCCTGACACGGCTACAGGAAGAATTACCGTCCGGTGAATTCGGCTTGTGGATCCGGCCGCTTCAGGCAGAGTTCGGTGATCGCTCGCTGACCCTGTATGCCGCTAACCGGTTTATTCTTGACTGGGTACGCGACAAATATTTGTTACGCATCAATAGTCTGTTCAGTGAAATCTGCGGTTCTGATGCGCCGACACTACATTTTGCGGTAGGCCGACGTCCGACTGCGGCAGCTCCGCAAGCTTACACGACTGCTGCACCCGTGGCGGATGTGCGCAGTGAACAACCGGCGATCACGATTCCTTCCTGGACCAGTAAACAGGATGCGATGCCGGAGATTAACCACAAGAGCAACATCAACGAAACTTACAACTTCGTGAATTTTGTTGAGGGTAAATCGAACCAACTGGCTTTGGCGGCAGCCCATCAGGTCGCGGAAAATCCCGGTGGTGCGTATAACCCGTTGTTCCTGTATGGTGGTACTGGTTTAGGTAAAACCCATCTGTTGCATGCGGTCGGTAACGGCATCCGGGCGCGCAAGCCGAATGCTAAAGTGATCTACATGCAGTCTGAGCGTTTTGTGCAGGACATGGTAAAAGCACTGCAGAACAATGCGATTCAGGAATTCCAACGTTATTACCGCAGCGTCGATGCCTTGTTAATCGACGATATTCAGTTCTTCGCCAAGAAAGAGCGTTCTCAGGAAGAATTCTTCCATACTTTCAATGCGTTACTAGAAGGTAATCAGCAAATCATTCTTACCTCCGATCGTTATCCAAAAGAGATCGATGGGGTGGAAGATCGTCTGAAATCTCGTTTTGGCTGGGGTTTAACCATTGCTATTGAACCGCCAGAGCTGGAAACGCGTGTGGCGATTTTGATGCGCAAAGCCGAAGAGAATAAAATTCATCTGCCGCATGAAGTCGCGTTTTTCATTGCCAAACGGTTGCGTTCGAATGTGCGTGAGCTGGAAGGGGCATTGAATCGTGTAATTGCGAATGCTCGTTTTACTGGCAAACCGATCAATATCGATTTTGTACGTGAAGCCCTGCGCGACATGTTAGCGCTGCAGGAAAAGCTGGTCACCATCGATAATATTCAAAAGACTGTGGCGGAATATTACAAAATCAAAGTGGCGGATCTGCTGTCTAAACGTCGTTCCCGTTCCGTGGCGCGTCCGCGTCAGTTAGCGATGGCGCTGGCAAAAGAGCTGACCAATCATAGCTTGCCGGAAATTGGCGACGCGTTTGGTGGCCGTGACCACACCACGGTGTTGCACGCTTGCCGTAAAATCGCGGAGCTTCGTGAAGAGAGTAACGATATTAAAGAAGATTACTCGAATCTGATCCGAACCCTTTCCTCTTAAAGCAGGAGATACCGTCCATGCAATTTTCCATTAGTCGCGACAGTCTGCTGCGACCATTGCAATTAGTATCCGGTTCTATTGGTGGGCGCCCAACGCTGCCGATTTTAAGTAACGTCTTATTGAATGTCACCGAACAACGTCTGTCACTGACCGGTACCGATCTGGAAGTGGAAATGGTCGGTCTGGTGCCATTAAATGGCACCGTGGTGGCTGGCAACATCACCACACCAGCACGCAAACTGCTGGATATCTGTCGTGGTCTGCCCGATGGTTCACTGCTGGATTTTGTGCTGGAAGGTGAGCGCTTAATTTTGCGTTCCGGCCGCAGCCGTTATTCATTATCAACCTTGCCGGCGGCAGATTATCCGAATATCGAAGAATGGAACTCGGTATTGGAGTTCGATATCAGCCAGCAAGAGCTGAAGCGTCTGATGGAAGCCACCCAATTCTCAATGGCCAGCCAAGATGTGCGCTTTTACTTGAACGGCATGCTGTTTGAAACCAGCGGCTCCGGTTTGCGTACCGTAGGTACCGATGGTCACCGTCTGGCCACTTGTCGCCGCGAAGTGCTGAATGAAGCACAAACCGACCATCAGGTGATCTTGCCACGCAAAGGGGTGCTCGAACTTGCCCGTTTGCTGGAAAACGATGATCGTCCAATTCGTTTACAAATCGGTTTGAACAATCTGCGTGCGGAAGCTGAAGGGTTTATTTTCACCTCGAAACTGGTCGATGGCCGTTTCCCAGATTACCGCCGAGTGTTTCCGCGCCAGAGTGACAAAATTCTTATCGCAGAACGTGAATTGCTGAAACAGGCTTTTTCACGTGCAGCGATCCTTTCCAACGAAAAATTCCGCGGCGTGCGCCTGCATTTAACCACCAATCTATTGCATATCACTGCCAACAACCCGGAGCAGGAAGAGGCGGAAGAGCTGATTGATGTACAATATGACGGCCCTGAAATGGAAGTCGGATTTAACGTCTCCTATGTGCTCGACGTGCTGAATGCGTTAAAATGTGAGCAGGTGAAATGGTATCTGACCGACGCGAACAGCAGTGCGTTGGTGGAAGATGCCAGCAATGACGATGCGCAATATGTCGTCATGCCGATGCGTCTATAGTTCGCATGCTGCACAAGCTGCAGATCCAACATTTTAGAAATCTCAGCCAGTCGGAAATTATTCCGGCTGGTGGGATGAATTTGCTGTTAGGCCAGAATGGCAGTGGTAAATCCAGCGTACTGGAAGCCATCCATTATCTGAGTCTGGGCCGCTCATTCCGTACTCATCTGACTAACCGCGTGATCATGCAGGGTGAGAAGGCGTTTACGTTATTTGCGCAACTGGAACGTGATGAGCAGCAAATTAGTTTGGGTTTACAGAAAGATCGACATGGCGACACCCAGCTGAAAATTGGTGGTAAAACGGCAGATAAACTGTCGCAGTTAGCCAGTTTATTACCATTACAGCTGATCCACCCGGAAGGTTACAACCTGTTGACCGGTGGGCCGCAACAGCGTCGCGCGTTTGTTGATTGGGGTGTGTTTCACGTGGAGCAAGCCTTTTTCCCGTTATGGGGGAAAGTGCGGCGTTTGCTCAAACAGCGGAATGCCTTATTACGGCAGTCTGTAAATTATGCACCACTGGCTTACTGGGATCAGCAACTGGCTGAAAGCAGTGAGGCATTGAGTGTGTTCCGGCAACAATACTGTCTGGCTTTGCTGCCACTACTGCAGCAGATCTGTCAGGAGTTGTTACCCGAGTACACTTTCCAAGCCACATTTTATGCTGGCTGGCAGCAGGAGTCGGCGTTAAGCCAACTTCTGCAGGAAGGCTTTGAACGTGACCGACAGTTGGGTCACACGGCCATTGGCCCGCATCGTGCTGATTTACGACTGCGGGCTGGGGGTGTCCCGGTGCAGGATTTGCTATCCCGCGGCCAGCTCAAGTTGCTGGTTTGTGCATTGCGGTTAGCGCAGGGTTTATACCTGCGGCAACACAGTGCAAAGACCTGCTTGTTTCTGATAGATGATTTCGCTTCAGAGTTGGATGCGCAGAAACGCTATGTTCTGGCCAAACGGTTACAACAATGTGAGTCACAGGTGTTTATCACCGCCATTGACCAGCAACCGTTGCAGGAAATGATGCAAGAATTTGATTGCCGTTTGTTTCACGTGAAACAGGGCAACATAACCGAATAGTCGACACAGTGGGAATAAACATGAGCGAGAATACTTACGACTCCTCGAGTATTAAGGTACTGAAAGGGCTGGATGCGGTACGTAAACGTCCGGGTATGTATATCGGGGATACCGATGACGGATCAGGTCTGCACCACATGGTATTCGAAGTGATGGATAACTCCATCGACGAAACACTGGCAGGTCACTGCACGGATATCGTTGCCCGTATTCATGAAGATGGCTCGGTCTCGGTGCGCGACAATGGTCGTGGTATTCCGGTCGACATGCATAAAGAAGAAGGCCGCTCGGCGGCTGAAGTTATCATGACCATCCTGCATGCCGGTGGTAAGTTCGATGATAACTCATACAAAGTATCTGGTGGTTTGCACGGGGTGGGTGTGTCAGTGGTTAACGCGCTGTCAGACAAACTGCTGCTGACCATTCAACGTAACGGCAAAATTCATCAACAGACCTATTTTTTGGGTGAACCGGATGCACCGCTGGCGATTGTCGGTGACTGTGAAGGTACAGGTACGGAAATTCGTTTTTGGCCAAGCCCATCTATTTTTTCTGATGTGACTTACCGTTATGAAATTCTGGCGCGTCGTTTCCGTGAGCTGTCATTCCTGAACTCGGGCGTTTCTATCCGTCTGATCGATGAGCGTGATGGTCGTGAAGATCATTTCCATTACGAAGGCGGTATTCGCGCGTTCGTGGAATATCTGAATCAGAACAAAACCCCAATTCACCAGAAAGCTTTCTACTTCACGTTAGAACGTGAAGATGGCATTGCGGTGGAAGTGGCGATGCAGTGGAACGATGCCTATCAGGAAAACGTCTATTGCTTTACCAACAACATTCCACAGCGGGATGGTGGTACGCATTTGGCGGGTTTCCGTACGGCATTAACCCGTACGCTGAACACTTACATGGATAAAGAGGGTTACAGCAAAAAAGCGAAAACCTCGGCCTCCGGTGATGATGCGCGTGAAGGTTTGACTGCGGTTATTTCGGTGAAGGTGCCGGATCCAAAATTCTCTTCCCAGACCAAAGACAAACTAGTCTCTTCTGAAGTGAAAACTGCAGTAGAGCAAGCGATGGGTGAGAAACTCGACGAATACCTGCTGGAAAACCCGGGTGAAGCCAAAATCATCGTTGGTAAAATTATTGATGCCGCGCGGGCACGTGAAGCGGCACGTAAAGCCCGTGAAATGACGCGTCGTAAAGGTGCGCTGGATATCGCGGGCTTACCTGGTAAGTTGGCCGATTGCCAAGAGCGTGACCCTGCGTTGTCTGAACTCTACCTCGTAGAAGGTGACTCTGCGGGCGGCTCTGCGAAGCAGGGGCGTAACCGCAAATATCAGGCGATTCTGCCACTGAAAGGTAAGATCCTGAACGTGGAAAAAGCCCGTTTCGACAAGATGATCTCCTCACAGGAAGTGGGTACGCTGATCACAGCGTTAGGCTGTGGCATTGGCCGTGATGAATATAATCCGGACAAAATGCGTTACCACAACGTCATCATCATGACCGATGCTGACGTCGACGGTGCGCATATCCGTACGCTGCTGTTGACCTTCTTCTATCGTCAGATGCCTGAAATCATCGAGCGTGGTTATGTCTATATCGCGCAACCGCCGTTGTATAAAGTGAAAAAAGGCAAACAAGAGCAATACATCAAAGACGAAGAGTCATTGCTGGAATACCAGACCACCTTGGCACTCGATGGCGCAGAGCTGTATGTTAACGATTCTGCTCCAGCAATTTCTGGCGCGCAGCTAGAAAAAATGGTGTTGGAATACCGCACCGCACAGCATCTGATCACGCGTTTGGCGCGTCGTTTACCAGAAGCCGTGTTACAACAGCTGTTAATCCTGCCTGTGCTGACCACTGACGCATTGAAGGATGAAACCCAAGCCAAGGCATGGGTTGCCCAGTTGCAACACAACCTGGATGAGCACGGTAACAATGGCTCGCAATATACCTTGTCTGTACATCGTCATGCGGAACATGGTGTTTATTTGCCACAAATTCTGCTGCGTCAGCACGGGGTGGAAAAACACTACCAGCTGGGTTTTGAGTTCCTGAACTCACCAGAGTATCAGCAAATTGTTGGTATCGGTCAGCAGATCACTAACCTGATTGAACCGACTGGTTTCTTGAAGCGTGGCGAGAAAATTCGCCCGGTGACCAGCTTTGAAGAAGCGCTGCAGATATTACTGGATGAAGGTAAACGCGGTCTGTATATCCAACGCTATAAAGGGTTGGGTGAAATGAACCCTGAGCAGCTATGGGAAACCACCATGGACCCAATGACGCGTCGTATGCTACGTGTCACCATTGAAGATGGTATGGCAGCCGACCAGTTGTTTGCTACCTTGATGGGTGACAACGTGGAACCACGTCGTGCGTTCATTGAAAGTAATGCACTGAAGGTTGCCAATCTCGATATCTGATCTTGAGTATTGTCATCCCCATAAACCCTGGACAGTAACGTGTCTGGGGTTTTTTTATACATAAATTTAACAGAAAAATAACGTCTGATAAGGATGGTCTATAGTTAATAAGGTGTCCTCTGTTGACACCGGGCACAAGGATAAAAATAGGTATTAAGTATAAGGACTGACGATGCGTTATTGGATTGGTGCGCTGTTGTTACTGTTGTCAGGATACAATCAAGCCACAGAGTTGGTGGTTTACACTTGGGAATATTATCTTGCGCCAGAGGTAAAAAATCGTTTTGAGCAAGAAACAGGTATTCATATCAAGGAGGTAAATTACGACAGTGATGAAGCCCGCAATCGTTTGTTGTCCGGCGGTTATCCGCCCGAGTTTGATATTGTTTCTATCGATAGTTTGTCGTTGAAAGATCCAGTTTGGAAAGATTTATATATTCCAATGCCAGAGGCGATCACTAAACAAAATACGGCGATAGACCCGACGTTTACTGCCAACTGCGGCAAGTTATCGGTGCCTTATATGTGGGGGTCGATAGGTATAGCGTATCGCCAAAGTCAGGTTACTAAACCAATCACGCGCTGGCAGCAGTTATTCGAACCTGAACCTGGTTTATCAGGTCGGATTGTCATGGTTGATGACACCTTTGACTTGATTTCGGTGGCATTAAAAGCGGCGGGTTATTCGATTAATACCCACAACAAAGCGGAATTACAGACGGCCTATAATTTACTGCAAAAACAGCGTTCGTTTGTCGCGGCTTATCAGCTTTCATTTGCAGCGGCTGTTGATAGCAACGTTGGAAAAAAGATTGCAGCTGCTATGGTGTACAGTGGTGATTATTACACATTGCAGCAGAACTCCCCGTATAAAGACTGGCGCTATGTTGTACCAGAAGAGGGGTCGCCGTTGTGGTTGGATTGTATGGCTATTTTGAAAACCAGCCAGCACCAACAGGAAGCAGAACAATTTCTAACTTTTTTGACTCGCCCGGATATTGCCGTAATCAATGGCAAAGCGTTGGGTTTTACCCCCGCATTACAAAAAGCATACTTACCGGCCTCAATTTTAAATAATGCAGTGAGTTACCCACCAAACCCACAATTACAGCGTTCAGAGTTTTATGACGCCGACG
>CAIZDF010000125.1 GCA_903931645.1 uncultured Tolumonas sp. | reverse complement strand
TTTTGCTGATCGACGCCTTTAAAGTTAAAGCGACCAACATAGGCACGGCTTGGGATCTCGAAGTTGCCGATCTTCAGAATATCCTGCCCATTGGCGACTTCATCAAATACGGTCTTTTTGTCGTCCATGCTGTCACGGAACTGATCAACCGAGGCCAGCACAACGGTATCACCTAAGGTGATTGTGCCGCTATCAGGTTGTTCCTGACCGCTTAACATACGGAACAGTGTTGATTTACCCGCACCGTTCGGGCCGATGATACCAACAATGGCACCTTTCGGAATGCTGAATGACAGGTTATCGATCAGCTGACGATCGCCGTAAGACTTGGACAAACCTTCCACTTCCACCACTTTGTCGCCTAAGCGTGGTCCTGGTGGAATAAACAGTTCGTTGGTTTCATTGCGTTTCTGGTAATCCTGACCGCTGAGCTCTTCAAAGCGCGCCAGACGGGCTTTGCTCTTTGCCTGACGACCTTTTGGATTCTGGCGTACCCACTCCAGCTCTTTCTCGATCGATTTACGACGAGCTGCTTCGGTAGAGGCTTCTTGCGCCAGACGGGCGTCTTTTTGTTCCAACCAAGACGAATAGTTACCTTCCCACGGAATACCTTCACCGCGGTCGAGTTCCAAGATCCAGCCTGCAACATTATCAAGGAAGTAACGGTCATGCGTGATCGCCACAACTGTGCCTTCGTAATCGTGCAGGAAACGCTCCAGCCAAGCGACCGATTCTGCATCCAAGTGGTTGGTTGGTTCATCCAACAGCAGCATGTCTGGTTTTTCTAGCAACAGACGGCACAACGCGATACGGCGACGTTCACCACCGGAGAGCACTTTGATTTTGGCATCCCAAGCTGGCAAACGCAGTGCATCAGCAGCACGTTCCAGTTGGTTTTCCATGTTGTGGCCATCGTGAGACTGAATAATGGCTTCCAGTTCACCTTGTTCTTTAGCCAGCTTGTCGAAATCGGCATCCGGTTCGGCATAGGCAGCATACACTTCGTCAAGACGTGTCATGGCGCGTTTCAGTTCACCCATGGCTTCTTCAACCGCTTCACGCACCGTCTGTTCAGGATCAAGTTTCGGTTCCTGTGGCAGATAGCCGATTTTAATGCCTGGCTGCGGGCGAGCTTCACCTTCGATTTCGGTATCGATGCCAGCCATAATGCGCAACAGCGTGGATTTACCGGCACCGTTCAGACCCAGTACACCGATTTTGGCGCCTGGAAAGAACGAGAGGGAGATATTTTTTAGGATATGACGCTTAGGCGGTACGACTTTGCCTACGCGATTCATGGTGTAAATAAATTGCGCCATGGTGTTCTCTTCGTCATTACAGATGGCGGATAGTTTAGTGCAAGGTTTTCACAGGGAAAAGCGCAGAAAGGCATTTTTGGAATATAACAGATACAAAAAAACCCGCTTAAGCGGGTTTAATGATGGTGCCCAGGGACGGACTCGAACCGTCACGATTATTCATCGGCGGATTTTGAAATTAGAGTGCATATATAATGCTATTGTTTTAAAAGGATTTTTTGCTACATTTGTAGGAGGTATAAAGGAAAGTATAAAACGAGGTATAAAATGAAAGAATTATTACCTGGTGGATACATGCAATTGAAAGAGGGACTTGCAGTCTACTTAACTAAGCGCAGCAAGAATTATTACATTTACCTTAATTTGGGCGGCATAAAAAAACAGTGCAGTTTAGGTGTATGCACTATAGGTGAGGCGTTAGAACTTGCTTATGGCTACTATGCGATTGCTAAAAATGGCACTGTATTGGAAAACCCTAACAGAAGAAAAAACAAGATTTCAGATCTTGCTTCATTAGTTATAGATGAACTGAATAATAAGCATAGAAAAAAATCTATTTATGAAGATTATAAACGACTTTTGGATGTGAAAGGTGTATTGGTTAAGAATTATGGAAGTTTTTTAATTACGCAAT
>CAIZDF010000124.1 GCA_903931645.1 uncultured Tolumonas sp. | reverse complement strand
GGTATTAAGCGGCCAGAAGCAATCTCTTCAGTAACAAAATTCTCTGCCAGATAGGCAATACCCAGACCAGCGAGGGCAGCGGATTTGATGAGTGATACACTGTTAAAAGTCAGTTGTCCGTCAACTTTGAGCTTAAACTCTTTGCCATCCTGAGCAAACTCCCATGCATAGAGCCCACCCTGATGGGATAAGCGCATATTAATGCATTTGTGCTGATGCAAATCATAGGGAGTGTCGGGTTTCGGATGCTTCTCAAAATATTCCGGGCTAGCAACAGCCAACATACGAAAATCTGGGCCAACACGCACGGCCACCATGTCTTTTTCTAGGTGTTCACCAAGACGGATCCCCCCGTCAAAACGTTCATTAACGATATCCACAAAGCCGTTATTGACAGAAACTTCTATGCTGATTTCAGGGTACTGAGCCACAAATGAATGTACCAAGGGTGAAAGAATCGCAGATGCAGCATGTTCCGTTGCGGTAATACGGATATTGCCTGTGAGCCGGTTAAGTGACTCATGTAAGTTCTGCATTTCTCGGTCTAACTCGTTTAGCTTCGGCTCTATGATACCAAACAGATGCTCACCGGTTTCAGTTAAGGCAATGCTTCTTGTCGTTCGGTTAAAAAGTCGGAAGCCCAAACGTGTTTCCAATGCTTTGATGGAATGACTTAAGGCGGAGGGTGAAACACCTAATAACGCCGAGGCTTTGGTAAAGCTCCCTTCCTTGGCTATGACCAGAAAAAGTTGTAGGTCATTCAGATTTTCTTTCAGCATTTATTTCCCTTGCGTCCGATGAGTAATGAGCAAGCTGTACCATTTTATTCATCTTAGTATAGAGTAAACGATTCATCGCATTGATGAGTTCTGTGCAATAGCCTATTCGTATTTAACTGGTAATCATTTGTCTAAATTGCTTTAACATGATTACCAGAACATAGTCATTATCGTAAATCATGAGCTGGGATAAAAAATTAACACTAAAGGTGATCCCGTTAGGTTTGTTATCTCTGTTTATGTCAGGTGAAACTGAAGCTACGAGTTATAGTTTGAATAATAGTACGATGAAGCAAAAACAGATAGAATACGCCAAATACCAGTATTTGACAGTTAATGATAATACAACGGATATATTAAATCACCCGGCGTTCGAAGGCTTTTCTTCGCTAATTCTGCCGTGGGATGACGACCGTAAAAATATAAATGTTTCCTTAAATAACATTCAGTCGTTATTACCGTATCACAGTCATGTTGTTCCTGAAGTAGTAGTGAAATCATTAAATAGAATGATTGATGATAGACGTCATGACCAAACTGTTTTTTATGAGTTCTATTCTGCACAACAAAAAGTAGAGGCTCCTGACAAAAAGAACACGGGATTATTCTTTTTTCGGGGAGAAAAAGATGCGCCATTTGCCATTGTCTGTCCGGGTGGTGGATTTGAATATGTGGGTTCGTTGCACGAAGGTTTTCCGTATGCGGATGAAATCAGTCGACAGGGATATAATGTATTTGTACTTCGCTATCGAGTAGGGCGAGGCGGAATAAATGCCGTTCAGGATCTCGCCAGTGCCATTACTTATATTTTCCGAAATGCTGCCAAATTGCAGGTTAGCACACATGGTTATTCTGTGTGGGGCAGTTCGGCAGGTGCCAGAATGGCGGCGGCGATCG
>CAIZDF010000123.1 GCA_903931645.1 uncultured Tolumonas sp. | reverse complement strand
GTCCGGCTATTGCAACGAACCCCTTGTCTATGTGACGGGCGCCTGTTTAAACTGGAGCTGGTGACATTTTCTGAACCCTCAAAAGCCCTGGAATATGTCCAGAATCACCAGGTATCGCTGGTTATTTCTGATTACCGTATGCCAGAAATGGACGGGGTTGAACTGCTGACGGCAATTAAAACCCTACAACCTGATACTGCGCGCCTCATTATTTCCGGTTATGCCGATTTGAATGCATTGATCAACGCCATTAATCGGGCGCATATTTATCGCTTTGTCGCCAAACCTTGGAACGACTACGAATTAGTCGCGACCATTGGGCAAGCGTTACGCCACCGGCAATTGATACTCGAAAATCAGCGTTTAGCCGATTTGGAAAGAGTCGCCCGTGGGCAGTTATCTGACAGTGAATTGGCAGTAAGACAGTTAGAACGAGAAGCCCCCGGCATTACGAAAGTTAATTGGGCTGCGGATGGTTCTGTAATGCTGGATGATGAGGAATAAGAATGGCACTGGTATGGAGTGATGAGTATGTTACCGGCATCCCTGAGATAGACCAACAGCACAAAGCTATTTTTCGTGAAATGGGCTCACTGGCCATGAGTTTGCTTCAGGGGAAAAACTATACCGATGTGCAACGCGAGCTTAAGCAATTAGCGCTCATCCTTCGCGAACATATCAACTATGAAGAACTGATGATGTTTCAGGAAGGTTGCCTACCAGAGGTAATGTGGGGCCATTCAGAAGATCACCAACTCTTTTTACAGCACCTGCATACCGCCAGTAATGAGCTGATGAACCATGATGAAATCCGGGCTTTCTTACGTTATGCCGTCTTTTGGATGCGTTATCACATCCTGACTATTGATAAACCTGTATGTGCTCAGTTTCTTGCCATGCGCAAAGGCATGAGTTCGGAAGAAGCTTATAGCCACTCGGCGGCGGTAATAATCGAAGCGGTTCCTTTGTTATTGGGTGGTTTGCATCAAACTTACTCCGAGCTTTACGACTCACAGCTGCGCGTAGTGCATCAAAATAGCCATCTTTTAGAAGTACAACAAAAACTAAAACAAACCAATCAAGAATTGGAAGAACGTGTCACGCGTCGCACGAATGAACTGACCGAGGCTAACCGTAAATTGCAGGATGAATATGAAAAACTGCAACTACTGAATCAGAAGTTAGAAAGTGCTCAAGGGCAATTATTACAATCGGATAAGATGGCGGCTATTGGTCAGTTAGCGGCTGGGGTAGCACATGAAATCAACAATCCCGTCGGTTTTGTTAATGCCAATCTGGGTACGCTAAAAAGCTATATTGATTCCTTACTGTTGCTGATAAGTATTTTTGAGCAAGTATCCGACGAATTTCCTGCCGGGATACAACAGCGTTTGCAAGAAGTAAAAGAGAATATCGAACTGGACTATGTTCGACAGGATATTATTGAACTGCTAGCAGAATCTGCAGATGGATTAGATCGAGTTAAACAGATCGTACAAGATCTGAAAGATTTTGCCCGTGCTGGCGAATCTGTATGGCAGAACTCTGATTTACACCGCGGTTTAGACAGCACACTCAATGTGGTCTGGAACGAGCTGAAATATAAAGCAAAAGTGCATAAAGAATACGGCGAGATTCCATTGGTTCGCTGTGTTCCGGCACAGATCAATCAAGTCTTCATGAATATGATGATTAATGCAGCTCATGCCATTGATGGCATGGGAGAGATCACACTAAAAACGGGTCGGGAAGGTGAAGATGTCTGGATCTCAATTACTGATACCGGCAAAGGTATGTCGGAAGTAGTACTTAAACGAATATTTGAACCTTTTTTTACCACGAAAGCGGTAG
>CAIZDF010000122.1 GCA_903931645.1 uncultured Tolumonas sp. | reverse complement strand
TGACGTTGCAGCGTTTCCAGCTGATTTTCGGGTGTTACTGGTTGTTTTTCAACGCTCTGCTCATCGCTGTTTGTGCCCGGTAAACCAAGTGCTTTATAGGCTTCTGGGTCTTGTTTCCAGCGTTGTATGGCGCTGATCAGTGTCGCCATCGGCACGGGCTGGCGCAGGCGTGATTTGACCAGTGCGGTGGTGGGTGTTTGACCGTTTGCGGCCAGCTGGTTAGCAATACGGAAAATATCATCCATCAGAAAATTCAAGCTCCTCGGTGAGTGAAAGTATTAGTGGCGTTGCCGTTGTTGTGGAAACGGAATTACATTGTTGTGTTCCGGAATTACCGGCGCGGTATCGTTGGGTTCGTGATTGGTGGGCATATTGATCACGATGCCGGTGCGCACTGGCTCAGGTTCGCGTTGATTGCTCGGATTAACCCGAAAAATCGGTTGCTGCAGGCCGACCAGATAGAGTTCGCCTTCTTCTTTGCCAACGCCATCCACGCTGTATTCAAACACAAATGCATTGGCTTTTTGTGTCACGCGTGACAGGCACAGCGGGATGCCAAAGGACTGGCGCGCGATACTCAGCAGTTGCAGATCTGTATTCTTGCAGTAATGCTTGATTAACCGTTCCGCCAGCTCTGATTGTTGACGGCGCTGCCAGCATTCCGCGCCAATCAGGCAAATTAAAAATAACACTAATAGATCTGTCATCGCATCTCTACTCAGTAAAAAATGGCGGTAGTGATATATTAGCCGGAATTTAACCGTAACAGGAAATTGGTGTGTGTTATGTCGCGACAAGTTGTGTTTTTGCTAAAAGAGCTGGAATTTACATTACAGCGTCTGCAGTTATGGCAGGATGATGCACCTTCTGAAGCCGCATTGGCCAGCACCCAGCCATTTGCGCTGGATACGCTGGAATTTCACCAATGGTTACAGTTTATTATGTTGGAACGTTTTCGTGTCATGTTGGCAACGGGTGAACCATTACCCACTGCAGTTGCGATTTACCCGATGGCTACCGAAGTGTATAAAAATAAGCTGAAAGAACATTCCTTACTGTTAGATGTATTGGCTCGTCTGGATGAAGAGCTCAGCGGAAAACCGGTTGAACGTCTGCAATGAGTCTGCAAATTCTTTATCGTGATGAACATCTGGTTGCCATCAACAAACCGGCTGGTCTCTTGGTGCATCGTAGCTGGCTGGATAAAGGTGAAACACAATTTGCGATGCAGATGACGCGTGATCTGATTGGCCAGCATGTGTATACCGTGCACCGGCTCGATCGGCCGACCTCCGGCATTTTGTTGTTTGCGTTAGATCCAGAAACGGCACGTCATCTCACCGATGCGTTTGCATCTCATCGGATGCAAAAAGAGTATCTGGCATTGGTACGTGGCTGGGCACCGTTGCAACAATTTTTAGATTATCCGCTCAAAGAAGAGCTGGATCGGATCGCCGATAAATTTGCAGACCCGGATAAACCGGCACAACCGGCGAAAACCCATATCCGCTGTATCGCGCGCATCGAATTGCCGTTTGCCATATCACCAAAACACCCCAGCAGCCGTTATAGTTTGGTGAAACTGCTGCCGCTGACCGGACGTAAGCATCAACTGCGTCGGCATCTGGCGCATTTGCGTCATCCGATTGTGGGCGACACCTCACACGGCGATGGACGGCATAACCGTTTTTTCCGTGAACAGTTTGAATGTGCGCGTTTGATGTTGCATCACCAGCGCCTGAGTTTCCGGCATCCTTATACTCACGAATTGATCGTTATTGATGCGCCGTTAGATAATAACTGGAACATGCGATTGACGGAATTTGGCTGGTCGGCGTAAATTTCCGCATGAAAGGTCAGAAACCTACATTTTATCTGCTTGTTTTATGACATAAATTGACGCTTTTATAGCCATAAAATAAGTATGGGTATCTAGAC
>CAIZDF010000121.1 GCA_903931645.1 uncultured Tolumonas sp. | reverse complement strand
GGGCAATATGCTAGTGCGCCATCATTTGATACGACTAAAGGGCCGGATGGAAAAGATTATGCCACTGGTGGCCACGTGAATATTGACGTATCCCCTGTGTCCAATGATCCTCAGGCAACGTTGAATAAAATGAGGCAGATTAAATCTGCTGCGTTAGCTCCAGCCGAACCATCTGATCAAGATCGTAAAGTTGCAAGCCAAGCCGATGCCACTGCGATGGCAGCGCAACGGGTTTTGTCTAATCAATCGATGACTAAAGCCAACACCGATAGTAGTAAGGATGTGGCGAGCAATAATAATGAACAGAGTTCTGGCATTACCAATGCTTCATTTGGTAATCCGGAAATGCTTCATCGTGGGCAGATTATCTTAGCCCGTTATCAATCATCAGGCCGCCCGCAAGCGCAGACGGCACTGACCGCTTATTCCTGATCTGATATTAACGTCGTTTAGCATTCGCAAACGCAGCAGCAAAGGCATTATTGTCGCCACTGCTCTGTGGTTTCTCAGCTGCAGTTGAACGAGGAGTCGGTTTGCGATTAGGCTGTTCCTGACGCTCTTTCTGTTGTGGCTTGCTGGCCGTAACTTCATCATCTAAGCGCATGGTTAATGCAATCCGTTTGCGCGGCAGATCGACTTCAACCACTTTCACTTTGACGATATCACCGGCTTTTACCACTTCGCGAGGGTCGCTGACGTAGCGATTGGTTAGGGCGGATATATGCACTAAACCATCTTGATGCACGCCGATATCGACAAAAGCGCCGAAGTTGGTCACGTTGGTGACACAGCCTTCCAGAATCATCTCTGAGCGCAGATCTTTCATCTCTTCCACACCGTCGCGGAAGGTGGCCGTTTTGAATTCAGGTCGTGGATCTCGACCCGGTTTATCCAGCTCTTGCAAGATATCGGTGACAGTCGGAATACCAAAATGCTCATCGGTGTAATCCGCTGGTTTCAGCGATTTTAGTAATGCGCTGTTGCCAATTAAACCAGAAACAGGTTTTTGTAGCTGAGCGATAATTTTTTCCACCACCGGATAAGCTTCGGGGTGAACAGAAGAAGCATCTAACGGGTTTTTGCCATCTCGAATACGCAGAAAGCCTGCGCACTGTTCGTAAGCTTTCGGGCCTAAACGTGCCACTTTCAGCAGTTCTTTACGCTCTTTAAAGGCACCATTGCTATCACGATGCGCTACGATATTTTGTGCCAGCGTTTTGCTTAAGCCTGATACGCGCGTCAATAGTGGAACTGAGGCGGTGTTAACATCCACGCCGACGGCATTGACGCAATCTTCCACTACGGTATCGAGATTTTTAGCGAGCTGATTTTGGCTGACATCATGCTGATATTGACCCACACCAATCGCTTTCGGATCAATCTTAACCAGCTCCGCCAGTGGATCTTGCAGACGACGCGCGATAGACACCGCACCGCGCAGTGATACATCCAGCTCAGGAAATTCGGCGGCTGCCAGTTCAGAGGCGGAATAAACCGATGCACCTGCTTCACTGACGACCACTTTCTGTGCTTTGCAATCGGGGTAACGTTGCAGCATGTCGGCCACCAGACGGTCAGTCTCTCGTGATGCCGTGCCGTTACCAATACTGACCAAGCCGACATTATGCTGTTTGCATAACGCATGAATGATTTCGATTGCCTGATCATACTGGCGTCGTGGTTCAAACGGATAAACAGTATGTGTCGCTACGACTTTACCCGTCGCATCAACAACAGCGACTTTCACACCAGTGCGAATACCAGGGTCTAAGCCCATGGTGGCTTTCATGCCTGCCGGCGCGGCCATCAGCAAATCTTTCAAATTGCTGGCAAACACACGGATCGCTTCACTTTCGGCTGCATCACGCAGGCGACCAATTAACTCAGTTTCCATCTGGAGTGACAGTTTAATTTTCCAAGTCCAACCCAGCACACTTTGCAGCCATTTATCCGCTGGGCGACCACGGAAAGCCAACTCAAAATAACGGGTGATTAATGCTTCGCAAGGGTGAACATCACCAGTTTGCTCGACCTGTAAACTTAAGGCCAGAAAACCTTCATTACGGCCTCGTAACATAGCCAAGGTGCGATGCGACGGAACTTTAGCGATCGGCTCTTGATGATCAAAATAATCGCTGAATTTAGCGCCTTCTGCCTGTTTGCCTTCGATCACTTGTGCCCATAACAGAGCTGAACGCCACAGGTAGCTACGCAGTTGTTCCAATAAACCCGCTTCTTCGGCAAAACGTTCCATTAGAATATAACGGGCACCGTCCAGCGCAGTTTTGCTGTCATTGATCTGATGTTCCGCATTCAGATGATTCTGCGCTTCTGTTTCCGGATCTAATTCTGGATTCGCCAACAGCATATCGGCCAGAGGTTGCAGACCGGCTTCTATCGCGATCTGCCCTTTGGTGCGGCGTTTTGGTTTATAGGGCAGATAAAGATCTTCCAGGCGCGTCTTGGTGTCAGCGGCCCAAATATCAGCACGTAAGTCATCGGTCAGCTTACCTTGCTCACTGATCGACGACAGGATGGTTTGACGGCGATCTTCCAGTTCACGCAAATAACCTAAACGCTGTTCCAGATGACGTAATTGCGTGTCATCCAGCCCGCCAGTGATTTCTTTACGATAACGGGCGATAAACGGAACAGTGGAGCCGTCATCCAGTAGTTTTACCGCTGCGGCCACCTGCTCATTGCGGGCATTTAATTCATCAGCAATGATTTGATTAATCGAAGGCATGTTTATCCTCGGTGTTGTTATGCCGTTATTCTGCGCTAAACGGCTGATATTGGATCTTATTGATGTACCACTCTTTCTCGCCTGATGGGGTTTGTACCCGTACTTCATCGTCGACTTGTTTGCCGATCAAGGCGCGGGCCATCGGCGAATCAATGGTGATGTAATTGTTTTTGGTGTCGATTTCATCGGTGCCGACAATGCGATAACGAACAATATCACCTTGTTCATTTTCCAACTCCACCCACGCGCCAAAATAGACTTTGCCCTCTTGCTGTGGTGCATATTCGACAATTTTCAATGCATCTAAACGCTTGGTTAGAAAACGTAATCGGCGATCAATAGAACGCAGCTCTCGTTTTCCTTCCTTATATTCAGCATTTTCACTGCGGTCACCTAGCGCGGCAGCCTCTGAGACGGCCTGTGTCACCTCTGGTCGTTTTACTTTCCACAGATACTTCAGTTCATCTTCGAGTTTTTGCCAGCCGGCGCGGGTAATGAGGTTGGTTTTCATTGTCGTTACTTTGACAGAGTGAATTCATGAGCCGCAGCATAAGGTGTTTGTTAAAAATCGCCAAATATCCTGCTAATCGGATGTTTAAAAGTGATGCACTTCGCAAACTGATTATTTTTTATTATCAGGCATTTTGCTGAAAAATCAGCCGCTTTAGAGAGAGATGAAAAAAATCCCTGTTTGTTAGTTCGAATCAAGCCCGACTGGCGCTTGCAAAGGGGCATGGGCATCCTTACACTTCTAGGTGGAAAAAAGTGGGATATTGTGGAGCTCTGTAGAATGAATTCCCAATATTCGCCGGCTGGCAGGAAATAACCAAACAGCAAGGTGCGGCATGCTACGTGGAGCACACGCCATCGCTCTGGATACCAAAGGGCGATTAGCAGTTCCAACTAAGTTTCGAGATTGGCTTCGCGAAGAGTGCGAGGGCCAGCTTGTCTGCACCATTGATATAGCGAATCCCTGCCTGCTGCTGTACCCACTTGGTGAATGGGAAGAAATAGAGAAGAAGCTGAAATCCCTGTCCAGCATGAATCCGGTAGAACGTCGTTTACAGCGTTTACTGCTGGGTTATGCCTGTGAATGTGAGCTGGATGGAAACGGTCGTTTGTTGTTATCTGCGCCGTTACGTCAGCACGCTGGGCTGGATAAACAGATCATGCTGGTTGGTCAATTAAATAAATTTGAAATCTGGAGTGAAACTCGCTGGTTACAACAAGTGGATGAGGACATTCAGGCATTGCCGGATATGGACTGGACTACTTCGGATAAACTGCGTGATTTTTCACTTTAGCACTGGGGATAAAAGCTAATGGAACATATCACTGTACTGTTACAGGAAGCGGTGGACGGGCTGGCTATTCGCCCGGACGGCGTGTACGTGGACGGTACATTCGGGCGTGGTGGACATTCCCGTCTGATCCTGCAACACCTCGGCCCACAGGGGCGCTTGTATGCTATTGACCGTGACCCTCAGGCGGTGGCAGTAGCAAAAGAGTGGCAGGATCCCCGTTTTGAAATCATCTCCGGTCCATTTTCTTCACTGTATGACTATATGGCAGAGCGTGATCTGCTGGGTAAGGTTGACGGCTTGTTGCTGGATCTTGGCGTGTCATCACCACAACTGGATGAAGCTGAACGTGGTTTCAGTTTCATGAATGATGGCCCGCTCGATATGCGCATGGACCCGTTGCATGGTGAAAGCGCGGCAGACTGGCTGTTGCACGCTGACGTTGATGATATTGCCTGGGTACTGCGCACTTACGGTGAAGAGCGTTTTGCTAATCGTATTGCTCGCGCCATTGTGGCCGATCGTGTTACGACACCTTACACCCGCACTCGCCAACTGGCTGAGATGATTGCCCGTGTGGTGCCAAACAAAGAAAAACATAAACATCCTGCCACACGTAGCTTTCAGGCGTTACGTATTCATGTGAACCAAGAGTTAAAAGAGATCGAAGAAACGCTAAAAGCGTCATTATCGGTTTTGGCTCCTGGTGGTCGTTTGGCCGTGATCAGTTTCCATTCACTGGAAGATCGCATCGTTAAGCAATTTATTCGTCAGCAGGAAAAAGGCATCCAGCCACCGAAAGGGTTGCCTATTACGGAAGACCAAATTCGTAAAACTCAGACTTTGCATTCTGTTGGTAAAGCGATCAAGCCAGCAGATAGCGAAGTTTCCGACAATGTGCGTTCACGCAGTTCGGTATTGCGTGTCGCCGAGCGTCTGGAGAGCTAACAATGGAACGCCGGCTTAATCTCACTTTATTGATCTTGCTGGATCTGAAACGTCATTGGTTTCAGGTCATTCTGAGTCTGGGTATTCTTGGTTCCGCGCTGACCACTATTGTAGTGACAGACGATACCCGTTCTGTGACGGCGGAATTGAACAAGGTACAGAGCAAAAGTGATGATCTTGAAGTTGAATGGCGACATTTGGTTTTAGAACAGAATGCTCAGGCTGAGCATTCGCGCGTTTCGGATATTGCCAAAGTGAAGCTGGCAATGACACGGCCTAAGCCTTTAGAAGAAAAGATGATTAGTCTGCCATGAGCATAAGAGCTACTACTAAGAAAAATAATAAAAAAACAGATACCGGGCTTGCGCACTGGCGCTTCATCGTGTTGCTGGGTTTTATATTTGCCGGATTTTCAGGCTTAGTCGCACGTACCGCCTGGATCCAGGTGATTCAACCCGACCGCTTACGCCAGGAAGGCGATATGCGTTCCCTTAGAACGACATCAGACCCCTCCGATCGTGGCATGGTTACCGATCGCAATGGTGAACAATTAGCTGTTTCTGTGCCAGTGCAAGCGGTGTGGGCTGATCCCAAAGAGATCCACGAAGCAGATGGTTTGAAAAATACCGATGCATGGATGGCGTTAGCTGATGTGCTGGATCTGGATATGCCTAAGTTAACTGCCAGCATTGCTGATCCTAAACGCCGTTTTGTCTACTTGCAGCGACAAATTACTCCTGCGGTGGCTGATTACATCGCTAAATTAAAGCTGCCAGGTGTGCATTTACGTCGGGAAACCAAACGTTATTACCCAACCGGCGAAATCAGTGCGCACTTGGTAGGAAATACCAATATCGACGGTGCCGGCATTGAAGGGGTGGAGCGGGCATTTAATGAATGGCTGACCTCGACGCCGTCAGAATACAAGATCCGTAAAGACCGTCAGGGACGGGTCATTGAAAATATCGGTATCGTCAAAGAAGGTAAAAAAGCAGGGCAACTGGTATTAAGTATCGACCAACGTTTGCAGTCTGTTGCTTATCGTTCTTTGAAATATGCGACTGAAGTGAATAAAGCGACTTCAGGTTCGCTGGTGTTGATGGATGTCATTACGGGTGAAATATTGGCGATGGTTAACACACCGTCCTATAACCCGAATAACCGCGAACAATACGAAAGCTTCCGTGCCCGTAATCGCGCGGTCACTGATACCTACGAACCGGGTTCAACCGTAAAACCGATAGTTGCCATGAGTGCATTGGAACACGGCGTTATTAACTGGAAAGAAATTCTTGATACGCGACCATTTGCGGTGGGCGGGCATATTGTAACCGACAGCCATAAAATGGCGTCAGGTGGTTTATACGACATTTTGAAATACTCTTCCAACATCGGTATGGCGCATATTGCTATGCGTATGCAGCCGCAATGGATCACGGGCAAACTTGAAGAGTTCGGTCTTGGACAGGAGTCCGGAACTGGTTTAATGGGGGAAAGTTCAGGGATGGTGCCAATGCGTAGCCGTTGGTCGAATATTGAACTGGCAACTCTTGGTTTCGGTTATGGTCTGCGCGTGACTCCACTGCAACTTACGGCGGCTTATGCTGCTTTAGCTAATAAAGGCATTCGTAAACCTATCTCGGTATTGAAAGTAGCCCAAGCTCCACAAGGTGAGCGAGTTGTCGCACCTGAAATCGCCGAGCAAGTTATCCACGCCTTGGAAGGTGTAGTGGAAGAGGGCGGTACCGGTGGTAAAGCGGCGGTACCGGGTTACCGTGTTGCTGGTAAGACTGGTACGGCAAAAGTGGCCGCCGCGGGTGGCTATGGTAAAGATTATGTGGGCACGTTTGCTGGGTTTGCTCCGGTCAGTAATCCGCGTTTTGCTATGGTGGTGATCATTAACGAACCTCATGGGGCCTCATATTATGGTGGTTCCGTTGCTGGCCCGACATTTGCGGAAGTGATGAGTAGCGCATTGCAGCTTTATAATGTGCCACCAGATGCTTTGCCGGATCCAAAAGAAGAATTGAATACTGCTCAACGCAGCGAGGTGAAGAAAAATGCCACTCGCTCTTGATCGACTGCTGGCGGGTTTTAATATCTCCGCACCTGCTATTCCATTAAGTGATATGCAGTTAGATACGCGTTTGTTAAAACAAGGTTCTCTATTTTTAGCGTTGAAAGGGCATGCGGTTGACGGTCGTTTGTTTATGCAGCAAGCGGAACAATCTGGCGCAGCAGCAATCTTATTTGATAATGGTGACGGTTTTGTTCCGCCGGAACTGAATATTCCCTGCATTGCAGTTCCTGCGTTAGCTGAGAAGGTCAGTGAACTGGCTGGGCTGTTTTATGATCAACCGGCAAAAAAATTAGCACTAGTTGGTGTTACTGGCACCAATGGCAAAAGTACCTGTACACAGCTGATTGCCAACTGGACACAATTACTCGGCCAGCGTGGCGGTGTGTTAGGCACATTAGGTAATGGTTTATTCGGTCAGTTACGGGCAACAGAAAATACCACGGGCAGTGCGATATCTATTCAGCAAGAATTAGCGCATTTTGTCACTGAACAGGTTGATGTTGCTGCGATGGAGGTGTCTTCACATGGATTGGTGCAGCATCGAGTTTCTGCATTACCCTTTGCTGCTGCTGTGTTCACCAATCTCAGCCGTGATCACCTTGATTACCACCATACGATGCAGGCGTATGCAGAAGCGAAACGTCAAATCTTTAAGCAAACAACACCTGCACATTGCATTCTGAACGCCGACGACGAGACTGCGAGAGAGTGGTTGCAACAAATGCCACAGGCTGTGGTTTATGGCATCGATCAGCAACTGCCAAACCATGCCGGCTCTTTTCTCTACGCCTCTGATGTAAAATATCACCCGCAGGGGATTACGATCAGCATTCACTCTTCATGGGGGGATGGTGTATTATCTGCGCCCCTTCTTGGGAAGTTTAATGTATCTAATTTGCTGGCGGCGTTAGCGGTAATGTTGGTTTTGCAGTACGACTTTGAAACGCTGTGTCAGACGGCATCCCGCCTGCAACCAGTCACTGGTCGAATGGAATGTTTTGGTAATCCGCAGCAGCCGTTAGTTGTGGTGGATTACGCACATACCCCTGATGGTTTGGAAAAAGCACTACAAGCGGCAAGGCAGCATTGTCATGGCCGTCTGTTTTGTATTTTCGGTTGTGGTGGCGATCGTGATCGCGGTAAACGACCACTAATGGCTGCTATCGCAGAACAGTGGGCAGATACGATTATCCTGACTGATGACAATCCTCG
>CAIZDF010000120.1 GCA_903931645.1 uncultured Tolumonas sp. | reverse complement strand
TAGCATTGCTACCATCAGCATAATGACGAACACACAAAAATAGATTCGCCGAGCAAACAGCGCGCTTTCCAGAGCTTTGTTCTTAAAGGCGGTTTTTGGCATGGTCTATTCGCGATGATAAGGGTGATTAGTGGTCAGGCTCCAAGCCCGATACAGACTTTCCGCGACCACAATACGCACTAACGGGTGCGGCATGGTCAGTGCCGATAAGCACCAGCTTTGTTCGGCAGCCGCTTTGCAGGCGGGTGACAGACCTTCTGGTCCACCGATCAGCAGTGCTACATCGCGGCCATCTTGTTTCCAGCTTTCTAGCTGTTGAGCCAGCTGTGGCGTGGTCCAGTTTTTACCTGGCAGATCGAGCGTGACAATCCGGCACGATTTACCTATTGCCGCGAGTGCTTGCTCGCCCTCTTTTTCCAAGATACGGGCAATATCCGCATTTTTCCCGCGTTTTCCCGCAGGAATTTCGAGCAGCTCCAGCGGCATATCCTTCGGGAAACGTCGCTGGTATTCATTAAAGCCGGTGGTAACCCAATCAGGCATTTTAGTGCCAACGGCAATAAGCTGGATCTTCATCGATCAGGCGGCCTTGATATTACTGTGCCACAGTTTTTCCAGTTGATAGAGATTGCGCGCATCGCTTTGCATGACATGCACCATCACTTCACCCAAATCGACCAGCACCCACTCGCCATCACTGTTGTTATCAACACCGAACGGCATCATGCCGGCATGACGAATTTCTTCGGCAAGGTTGTCAGCGATTGAGCGTACATGGCGATTAGAGTTACCGGTACAGATGATCATGCAGTCGGTAATGTCCGAAATGCCGCGTACGTCCAGCACCACAATATCGCTGGCTTTAATGTCGTCGAGCTTGTCTACGACGAAGTCTTGTAGTTGTTTACCTTGCAAGAAGATGTTCCTCCGAATAATGAGCGCGCGATTATAGCATGCTGCGAAGCGGGATCAGCATTCGCTTTTTCAGAGTTGTATCGGGAGGGTGAAACGAAGTGACGTATTCCCACGAAAAGCAAGAGAGAGCGTTTGCAGCCATTGCCACGCACTGTGGCTGTCGAAGGTGCGATTATAATGATCGAGTTCGCTCATCATGCGTAACATGTCGCGTAATTGTGTCGCAGAAAGTCGCTGCACGGTTTGCTGCAATAATGCCTGTCGGCTGGGCCATACTTTGGCCGCTTGCAACAAAGCAGCTAGCGGCTGGTGGGCATCTTGCGCCAAGCGCAGTGACCAGAGCAGCTCGATATCTTTCGCTAGCGCCCAAGTCAGCATGCCGGGCTCTACCCCTTCGTCGCGCAGTTGTGCCAGCATACGCAGTGCGCGCTGGCTTTTTCCTTCCAGCAAAGTATCAAGCCACTTAAACGGATCGAAAACGTTATGTCGGGTGATATTTTGCTGCAACACACTAACAGTCAGTGGTTGTGGCAAATTGAGTAACGAGAGCTTTTCCAGTTCTTGTGCGGCTGCCAGTAAATTACCTTCAAAGGCATGGCAGAGAAAGGTGATAGCGTCGTTATCTACACGCAAATTTTGTTGCTGACAACGTTGTTTCATCCAGCGCGGGAAATAGCGTGCATCGGGTAGGGCAACAGGAATATAAATGCCCTGTTTTTCTAATGCGGTGAACCAAGCACTTTTACTTTGGTTGCTATTAAGCCGCGGGCCAAGGATGATCAGTAATAGATCGGGATGCAGTTGTTTTTGTAATTCACTGATCCGTTCAGCCCACTCTTTGGGTAATTTTTCCCCCAGCTCAATTTCAATAATTTGTCGACTGGAGAACAGGCTTAAACTCTGGCTGTTGGCATAAATATCATCCCATGACAGTGGTTCTTCGAGCGCACTGAAGCGAATGACATCGGTGAAACCCTGCTCACGAGCAATATGGCGGATCTGCTGCAACGCTTCCATTTTCTGTAATGGTTCGTCGCCAAAAATAAGATAGCAGGCGCGAAGGCCTGCTTTTAACTGTTCCGCTAGTTGTTCGCTAAAAACGCGCATCAGAGGATCACGTGACTAAGCTGGATCAGGATCAGATCCGCCGTTTGAATTTCCATCTCATGGCGTAACTGGGCCTGCTCACGGGATGAGGCCAGTGCTTGTGCCGATTTATTCAGGAACACTCGGCTAAAACGCGCACTGAATTTTTGTAGCGGTTTGTGTGGTAGGGTGATGCTGTAATCGGTATTAAACAGCATCACATATTCCACGACCTGACTGCGGTTATCCAGCGAAGCGGCACTGTTGCTGACACTGATGTTACCCAGATTGAGCGTGGGTACTTCATCATTATCATTAACTAGCTGCACACCATAATGACGCAAACGGGCAGTGACCATGCGATAAATATCACTGCGGTCATCACCCACGACATGGATTGCTTTCAGCTGTGAGGGCAGCAATTTGTCATCTACTTCGCCTCGCATATGAAAGCCGCAACCAGTGAGCAGTAAGCTCACCAGTATCATCACACCACAGACCAGTCGTTTCATAGTTTAGCCAACCACGATATTGAGCAGTTTGCCCGGTACATAGATCACTTTGCGAACGGTCAGATCTGCCACGAATTTAACTACGGTATGATCTTGCATTGCCAGTGCGTGTACTTGCTCTTGAGTCGCATCAGCCGCTACGGTCAGTTTGCCACGTACCTTGCCGTTCACCTGCACTACGACTAGTTTCTCGTCTTCCACCATCGCAGCGGCATCAGCAACAGGCCAAGCGGCTTGGTCGATATCCGCATAACCCAGTGCTTGCCACAGATGGAAGCAAACGTGCGGGGTGATTGGGTAGAGCATCAGCACAACGTTAGTCAGCACTTCTTGTACCAGTGCGCGATCTTGCTCTGACTCGTGTGGCGCTTTCGCCACACGGTTCATCAGCTCCATGACAGCGGCAATTGCGGTGTTGAAAGTCTGACGGCGACCGATGTCATCGCTGAACTTGGCAATAGTTTTGTGCAATTCACGACGCAGTGCTTTCTGCTCGTTGCTCAAGCTGGCGACATCTAACGCAGGTGCAGCACCTTTCGCGGTATGTTCAGCCACGGCTTTCCACAAACGTTTCAAGAAGCGTTGCGCGCCATCAACACCCGATTCTTGCCATTCCAGTGTCATGTCAGCCGGTGAAGCAAACATCATGAACAGACGCACGGTGTCGGCACCGTAACGTTCGACCATCAGTTGTGGGTCGATACCGTTGTTTTTCGATTTCGACATTTTGGTCATGCCGGAATGAATGACTTCACGACCGTCGTTGTCGGTGGCTTTAACAATACGGCCTTTTTCGTCACGTTCTACTTTAACGTCGGTTGGGCTAACCCAAATACGCGCACCGTTTTCGGTGTAATAGAAAGCATCAGCCAGCACCATGCCTTGGCACAGCAAACGGGTGAATGGCTCATCGCTTTTCACCATGCCAGAGTCACGCAGCAGTTTGTGGAAGAAACGCGCATACAGCAGGTGCATACACGCGTGTTCGATACCACCGATGTATTGATCGACTGGCAACCAGTGGTT
>CAIZDF010000119.1 GCA_903931645.1 uncultured Tolumonas sp. | reverse complement strand
GGCATCGGTGATGGTGCCAGAGATCATCACCGGCAATTTGAAACCGAGTTTGTCAAAAATAGTGTCGACTGCAAAAAATGCGGCTTTGGCATTCAACGTATCAAAGATGGTTTCAATCATAATGATATCGACCCCACCCTCGATTAACGCTTCGGTTGATTCTTTATAGGCGTCAACCAACGCATCAAAGGTAACGTTACGTTTACCCGGGTCATTCACATCTGGTGAAATAGAAGCAGTGCGGTTCGTTGGGCCTAAAACACCCGCCACAAAACGTGGTTTTTCCGGTGTTTTAGCATTCCATTCATCCGCCACTTTGCGCGCCAGACGTGCGGCTTCACGGTTAATTTCCGCAGACAGATCTTCCATCTGATAATCAGCCATCGCGATACGCGTGGCATTAAAGCTGTTGGTTTCCAGAATATCTGCACCGGCCGCCAGATAAGCATCATGGATCGCCTCAATCACATCAGGCTTGGTCAGCACGAGTAAGTCGTTGTTGCCTTTCAGATCGGAAGGCCAATCGGCAAAACGCTCACCACGAAAGTCTGCTTCTTGTAGCTGATAACTTTGGATCATGGTGCCCATGCCACCATCAATGAGCAGAATACGTTCCTGTAATGACTGATGCAGTGCTGATGTATTTACCTTTACGACCACGGGGGCTTCCTCAATATCGGTGATGCAGATAATTCTGAAACGGGGTTGCCCGGCATCCTAGCCGGGACAACACAATAATAACTGAGACGGGGATGGAACTAAATTTCCCAGTTACTTTCGTTTGATTTATGCGTCAGTGAATTTAAATCAAACGGTGTCAGCTGATAAACGTAATAGTTTAGCCAATTAGAGAATAACAGATGCCCATGACTGCGCCAGCTATGATGAGGCTGATTATCAGGGTTGTTGTTCGGGTAATAATTAGCCGGAATGAGTGGGTCGATACCCGCTGCCAAATCACGATGATATTCATGGTGTAAGGTATCGGCATCATATTCTGGATGACCGGTAACAAACACCTGACGACAGTCTTTACTGGCAGCCAGATAGACACCCGCTTCATCTGATTCAGCAAAAATCCGCAAATCAGTGTTTGCACGAACGAAGTCGCCGTCGAAGGAGGCATAACGGGAGTGCGGTGCTAAAAACACATCATCAAAACCACGCACCAGCGGGTCTTGTTGTTCCTGTTTGCGGTGATAATAAACCCCTGATAGTTTCACATCGCGGGTCTGTTTTTCCAAGCCATACAGTACTTTTAATGCCGCTTGTGCTGCCCAACAAAGAAACAGGGTCGACGTAACATTGTGCTTAGACCACTCAATGATCTTAACCAACGTATCAAAATAAACGACGTCACTAAATTGCACCAAACCTAACGGCGCGCCAGTGATGATCAGACCGTCATATTTATTATCTTTGATCTGGTCAAAATCCTGATAAAAGGTCTCGACATGGATCTTCGGCGTATTTTTAGATTCCCGGTCATCGATACGCAGCAAATCCACGATCACCTGCAATGGTGAATTCGAGAGCATGCGCATCAACTGAATTTCCGTCTCAATTTTTTTCGGCATCAAATTCAATAACAGCACTTTTAATGGCCGGATATCCTGATGCGCAGCACGGCTGTCTGTCATCACGAAGATATTTTCTTCGGTCAGCACACCCGCAGCAGGTAATTGGTCGGGAATTTTGATTGGCATGACTAGCTCCCACATCTATCAGTAAAAACGTCTGGACATCCAGAAGCCTACACCATCCAGGGTAGCCTGTCACCAGGATCTCTTTTTATATCCATCTAGTAAGATACGTTGCCGGAAATAGTGCTGATCATCTCAGTAAAATATTCTTCCTGAATCACACGATGAATTTTTTGCGACCTCCGAAACAACAAATGCTTCTCTTGACCGCCCCCATCCAGTAACCTAAGTGCAGGTTTAAGCATTACATGATGTTATGGCAGAACTCCGTATATCCGTCGATCGATTACAAATCGGAAACTATATCAAGCTGCCTCTCAGCTGGCGGGATCACCCGTTCCTGCTTTCCAGCTTTATGATCAAGAAAGAAGAACAAATCCAATTGATTCGCCAACTTGGATTAAAACATGTCTTCATTATCCCGGAAAAATCTGACGCTCCGCCTAAGCCCGCTGAAATCTTAGAGATGCCACAAAGTGACATTGATCTCGATGATGAGATCGTGACACTGCAGGAAAATATGCAGGCTGAAAAGTTACAGCGTATTGAGCAGATGAAAGAGTATCGGCGCAATGTGCAAAGAACAGAACAGACGTTCAATCGTTCTTTAGCACAAATGCGGGCGTTGATTAACAAACTCCAAAATCGACCACTAAATGCGATTCAAGAAGCGCATGAGTTAGTTGACGATATTACTAATCAACTGATGCAAGCTGACCAAATGGTGTTGCATCTGATGTCTGACTCACCGGAAGGTGAAAGTCTCTATTACCACACGTTAAACGTGGCAATGTTATCGATGTTGCTGGCTAAACAATGTGGTAAAACCGCAGAAGAGATCAAACTGCTCGGTATGGCCGCAGTCTTCCATGATATTGGCAAAATCAAAATCCCCACGCAGATCCTGAGAAAAACAGAGCCGCTGACAAAACCGGAAGAAAATCTGTATAAGATGCATCCGCGTTATAGCCTGAGTTTATTGGATTTAGCGCAGGAATTTCCCGCGCAAGCGAAAGGGCTAATTCTGCGACATCATGAACGACTCGATGGTTCTGGTTATCCGGAAGGCTTGAAAGGTTCACAAATTGATGATTTATCTCAGTTAATGGCTGTGATCGATGAATATGACTCACTGTGCCACCCGCAAATTGGCGGGAAAACAGCCGCGACACCCCATACTGTGTTGTCGTTTATGTTTAAACACAAAACGCAGCAGTTGAATAAAGACTACATCGGTCTATTAATCAAACATTTAGGCATTTATCCGCCAGGTAGCGTGGTTGAATTATCCAATGGTCAGGTTGGGCTGGTTATGTCAGTCAATAGCCAACGCCTGCTGTATCCTTCTGTGCTGATTTACGATGCAGCAATTCCTCGTACAGAAGCTGCCGTGGTCGATTTAGAGAATATGAACTTAAGCATCAAACGAGTATTATTGCCGTCCCGTTTACCGCAAGAAATCTTTGATTATCTTAGTCCGCGAACCCGAATCAGCTACTTCTTCGACTCCTCAAGTGGGCCCAACAGTAACTGATTGTTAGCATGTAAATGCTTAATTCAATATTGGTACCCTCATGATTATTGAAATAATTACCACCGGTGATGAAGTTCTCACCGGCTTTACCGTTGACACCAACGCCTCATGGTTAAGTCTGCAGTTACTGGAACAAGGCTGGCAGGTTCGCCGTCGTCAGACCGTTGGCGATCGAATGGATGATTTAACCAGTCTTTTGCAAGAACGCAGCCTCATTGCCGACGTCATTATTTTTAATGGCGGCCTCGGCCCAACTTCCGATGATAAAACAACCGATGCGGTCGCCCAGGTTGCAGGTGTGCCGCAAGAACTCAACACCGACTGGCTGGCAAACATGGAGCAGAAGTTTTCTAATCGTGGGCGCGCCATGCCAATCAGTAACCGCAAGCAAGCGATGTTACCGCAAGGTGCCACCGTACTGGACAACCCAATCGGCACGGCATGTGGCTTTAAGCTACAAATCAACAAAGCCTTATGTTATTTCACCCCAGGTGTGCCTAACGAATTCAAACAAATGGTGCAGCAGCAAATCATTCCCGATCTGCAAAAACATTACCCTTCCGGTGCTGCTACCGTTCGTCGTTATTTCACTTTCGGGATTTCAGAATCATCCTTAAGTGACCAGTTAGATACTCTCAGCTGGCCAGCCCATATTGAATTAGGCTATCGCTCATCCATGCCTATCATTGAGATGAAGCTAATAAGCCAAGACCCTGATGCTGATTTTGATACCGCGGAAAAACAGCTGTTATCGGTGATCACACCCTATCTGGTGGCTTCAGGCCAACTCGATATGCCGAAAACCTTAGCCGGATTACTGGAAGGGCCGCTGGAAATTCTGGAAGGTGGCACCTACGGGCAACTGTTATCAGATTTAGCCCCAGCAATCCCGCAGCTATGCGGTGATTACCATGCCCATTTGCCAGACAGTGCTGATGAGTTGCTACAACACATTCAGCATCATTCCCGTCTGACATTAGCGATTGGTTCTGCCACTGAACAGCACTACCCGATTGCCTTGTGGGATGGTTTGCATGGCTGGGCCCAGACCTTATATGTCCGAACTCTGGATGTGACGTTACAGCGCCGGATTATCTCGTTTGCAGCGCAAGACATGTTACGCCGTTACTTGCTGAAACAACCGGCACTGGGGGAATACCAAACACTGCAGCGTACTGATAGTTCATATCGCCCTTAAATATACCCTTTGAACTTGAAATTGCAGCATCGTTGACAGCGTTCTCTCACCCCAATCACATAGCCTCTCTATGTTCATGGGGATTCGCTCTCTTGTCGCCTTGCTGCAACTCCAATTACTTTGGGTATAGACCTCAGGCTGTAGGAAGAAATACAGCCTGTGCGTTTACACCCCCAGCAGATTGCGGAAATCATCCCCCACCATTGTGGGCATGAATTCGGTGATCTCATAATCAGCTAGTTTATGCAGATGGAAAGGGTCTGCCGCCAAGATCGGTTCCAGTGTCTCCATGCTTTCAGAGCGCGCCAGGATAAT
>CAIZDF010000118.1 GCA_903931645.1 uncultured Tolumonas sp. | reverse complement strand
GTAGTTGATTGTAATAACTGGTTATCAACGATTTGACCCACCGGCGGATGTAATTCGTTGAAATAGTTGTAGTCATTAGCATCAACACGGGTGTAATCAAGGTTCCAGCGCAGATCACCGTTTTGAAAACTGGAACCATGGCGGATATTCGCCAACCAGCGTGGATTTAATTCGTCACTACTAACTTTTCGATCGTTACCCATGTATTCGGTATAAATCGTGCCGCTTTGCCCCGGTTCTGGCATATAGCGATATTCGATTTGCTCCATGGTGCCGCGATTTGACATTACTCGAGGTGTCAGCGTCATGTCGTAATTCGGCGCGATATTCCAATAATAAGGTGTACTGACGTCAAAGCCATTACTGGAGCTATTGGTAAATGTCGGATACAGCAGACCTGATTTACGTTGATCTTTGACTGGAAAGGTAATGTAGGGGGTATAAAATACCGGCACGCTTTTTAGCCACAGCGTAGCATTCCATGCTTCGCCAAATACTTCTTCTTGATTGACGTTCACTTCGCTGGCACTCAGCCACCAGCTTTCTTGCCCTACTGGACAGGTTGTAAAACGTGCTTTATTCAGTGTCAGTTCTTTTTTCTGATTGTCCAGATGGATGTTTTCCGCCTCACCGCGCGCAGGGGAGCCATGCAACTGATAAGTGGCATTATCAATCTGTGATTCTTTGGTGTTTAAATTCGTCGTCAGCTGATCCGGGCTTTTCAGCGTTACCTGACCGTCGCGATAGAAAATATTGCCATGTGCCATGACTTGGCGGCTGACTTGATCCAGCTCGGTATAATCGGAGCTGAAATATTTATTGCCCTGATTGACTTGCACGCCACCTTGATAGATCGCTTTGCCATTCTGTGTTGCATTCAATTGATCAGCCGAAACTTCAACCGGCGTGGTTCGGCTGTATTCTGTTGTCGTTGCGGGTGGAACATCGCTGTAGCAACGTTCATCGAAAACACCGGCGCGGAGATTTGGCGGTACATTAACACTGTTAGCTGCCGCCTGGCTTGGATGCGGTACGAATGCAAATCCGGCAGAAACAGAAAAAAGTGCCACAGTAATAGCGTTGATGCGAAACACCATTGGTAATCAGATCCCCTGGCAACTGACGAAGCACTTGGAGCCTTTCGGCGGTTGTGCTTTCACGGTCATTCTTTTATGGTAGCGGGCTATGATAAAGCATTATTCCGATAACGGCTAACACCGAGTAAGAGCCTGCCAGCATGATGACGCAACGCCATGCCCAACTACAGCGATGGGCGCAACAAATTGAACAAAATCCTGACTTAACTTTACGTCTGATTTCTGGCGATGCCAGTTTTCGTAAATATTATCGTGCCGCCAATCGGATTTGGGTGGATGCACCGCCTGAAACTGAAAAAAATCGTGAGTTCATCGATAACGCACAAGCTTTACAGCGCACAAACATCGCGGCGCCGGTCGTGCATCATTCCGACTTGGATCAAGGTTTCTTGTGTGTTTCTGATTTAGGTGATGACTCATTATTTACTCGTCTCAATGATGAATCTGTTTCTGCATGGTATTGGAGAGCGCTGCAGTTGTTACCACAGCTAACCCACATCAAGCTTGAGTTGCCTGTTTTTGATGCTGAGTTTATGGCGCGGGAAAACAGTATTTTTCCCGAATGGTTGTTAGAAAAACACTTACAACTTACCCTTTCCGCAGCAGAAAAAGAGTTACTGGCGGAAACTTTTGCATTACTTACAGCCAATAATCTGCAACAGCCACAAGTGGTCATGCATCGTGATTTTCACAGTCGTAACCTGATGGTATTAGCGGATGAATCGCTGGCCGTGATCGACTTTCAGGATATGGTGCTCGGCCCATTGACCTATGATGCCGTTTCATTGCTGAAAGATTGTTACTGTCGCTGGCCCGATGCTGTGATTGAACAAGGTGTAGCGCAGGCTTATCAGTTGTATAGCGAGTCAGGTATTTTATCGGAAGTGTCTTACGCACAATTTGTGCAATGGCTGGATCTGACTGGTATGCAACGCCATCTGAAAGCGGCGGGGATCTTTACCCGTTTGTATCATCGAGATGGTAAATCTGGTTATCTGAAGGATATTCCGCGCACGCTCGGTTATGTGCGTGATGTTGCAGCGTGTTATCCGCAACTGACCGCTTTTGCCGCATGGTTAGAGCAGCGTGTGTTACCGGCATTTGATATGGATGCAATGTCATGAAGGCGATGATCTTGGCCGCTGGGCGCGGTGAACGGATGCGCCCGTTAACTGATCATCTGCCGAAGCCATTGCTGGTGGCGGGCGGTAAACCGTTGATCCAACATCATATTGAAAAATTGAAACTGGCTGGTATTTCACAATTAGTCATTAATCATGCTTGGCTTGGACAAAAGCTGGTTGATTATCTGGGTAGCGGTGAACAATTTGGTGTTGAGATCAGTTGGTCTGCCGAAGGAGCTGCCGGGTTGGAAACCGCTGGCGGTATTCGTCAAGCCTTGCCGTTATTGGGTGATGAGCCATTTTTAGTGCTGAATGGCGATATCTGGTTAGATACCGACTACAACCAATTTAGTTCACAACAATTGGCTGAAAGCGATCATGCCCATCTTTGGTTAGTGGATAATCCGCCACAGCACCCGCAGGGTGATTTTAGTTTGCGTCATGATCGGGTGGCAGATTGCCCCAGCTTGACCTTTAGTGGCATTGGCATTTATCGCCCGCAAAGCTTCTTACCGCTGGAACCTGGTGTACATAAACTGGCGCCGATCTTGCGCCACTGGATGACAACGCAGCAAGTGGCTGGTTCCTATCTCAACGCAGATTGGCGGGATATTGGCACCCCCGAGCGGTTACAACAATTAGATCAGGAATTACAGCGAGGTTCGCATGCCGGTTAAAGGCAAAATTATCGGTTTTCTGGTGGGATTATGGATCCTCAATATTCCTGGCGCATTGCTCGGTTTATGGATTGGTCATCTCTACGATCAGGGTTTACAGGCACAGCGCAGTGGTGGTTTTGGTCGCTGGCGCACCCCAACCCGTGAAGAACAGGCACTATTTTTACATACTGCATTTGCCGTGATGGGCAATATCGCGAAAGCGGCGGGGCGGGTAACAGAACAGCAAATTCAAGTCGCTACTTTGTTTATGGATCGCATGGGGCTGAATGGCGAGTTACGCCGTGAAGCGCAAGATTCTTTCCGTCAGGGCAAAGAGGCGGAATACGATCTGGAAGGTTCTTTGGCACTGTTTCGCCGTTCCTGTCGCGGTCGCCCCGATCTGTTGCGGGTGTTTCTGGATATGCAATTACAGGCGGCGTTTGCGAACGGCGCATTGCATGCCTCTTCACGTCAGCGCTTACTGGAAGTGGCGGAGTTATTAGGTTTCTCGCGCTGGGAGCTGGAACAGCTATTGGCGATGGCGGAAGCGGGCTTTAACTTTTCGCATCAGGGACAACAGCAGCAGCGTTATTCTTCATCCGGTGCAGGGCAGCAGCAAATGCCAGGCCGGGATCGCCTGCGTGATGCCTATGCCATTTTGGGGGTATCAGCTGATGTTTCCGATACTGATGTGAAAAAAGCTTATCGTAAACAGATGTCACAACATCATCCGGATAAGCTGATCTCTAAAGGTTTACCGCCAGAGATGATGAACATGGCGAAAGAGAAAGCGCAGGAAATTCAGCAAGCGTGGGAGCTGATCAAACAAGCGCGCGGCCTACGCTGAAAACACATATTTCACTATTTCCAACCGAGCGTCGTCAGCCAGCCTTTGATACGCTCGGGGCTATCCGTTAACTCACTAATTGTTTGTTGCCGCCAGTTTAGTTTGGTGGCACGTTTTGCCGCAATTTTGCGTTGCTGCGCGGCTTGTGTCAGCCAGTTACCGTGCTCTTCCTGATACAAATCTAAAATGGGTAAGGTACTGCTGCTGAGCTGTGTTGCTTGAAGCAGATTTGCCTGTTTATCAGGGTAAAACGCATTCAACAAGATAATCGCATCGGGTTTATTTAGCTTGTCAGCATTCAGTAACTGTCCCAGCCAGACGGCGCTGCTGCCTTGTGCCAGTACCAACCGATGGCCCCCGGACACATTCAGATTTTCATCCACACTGGCTAAGCGGCTACTCCAGAGTTCCAACTGTTTGCTAATCGCTTCCTGCTGTTTTTCATCGCCGGGGTTCACCGCTTGTTGTTGTGGTGTAGGTAGCAAGATCACACAGTCAAAACCTTGCCGACTCAACGCTTGCGACAACGGTAACAGTGACGCAGTTTGTTGCCATTCTGGCAGCAAGATGGCAACGCCAAGTTCAAACGATTGTTCGCTCTTGTGCAATAAAACCCAGTTTTGACCAAACTGACGGGCATCAGGGTGCTTCTGCCAATCCTGTTGTTGGATCAGATATTCTGGATCTTGTTCCGTTGGTTCTGCGGCTGAAGCAGTTGGTTCGGTTGGTGTCGCTGATGATGCTGCATTGGCTGTATTTGTTGCGGCTGATGTCGCAGGTTCACCCGCTGGCACCACTTCATTGGTGGCAGCTTGGGTTTCGGTGGTTGGTGCAGCAGGGGGTGTTTCTGCCGCCAGCAGCAATGATGACCACAGAACATAGCAACAAACCAGCCAGCGCATCATGATAGTGCTCTCTTAATAATCGGTTATTAAGTCGGAAATGGTGCCGGTGCTTCAAATTGCATCGGTTCACCGGTAACCGGATGATAAAAACTGAGCATAGCAGCATGTAACTGTAAATGCGGCACCAGATCTTGTGCTTCTTTCGGGGCATAGAGATGATCGCCTAAAATGGGATGTCCCAACTCTTTCATGTGCACACGTAGCTGGTGGGAGCGCCCGGTATAAGGCGTGAGTTTCATAAGTGTACGATCCGCTTCGACACGAATACGTTCCCAATGTGTTTGTGCGGAACGGCCATTAACATAATCGACGCGTTGCAACGGGCGGTTTTCCCAATCCACACACAATGGCAGATCGATATCGCCTTCAGTGCCTTCCACTTGGCCATAGACCCAGGCGTAATAAAACTTGCCGGTTTTACGTTCTTGAAACTGTTTTCCCAGAATGCCGGTTGCTTTGGCATATTTTGCCATCAGGATCACACCTGATGTGCTCATATCCAGACGATGTACGCTGCCCGCTTCCGGGCAACGCTGACGCACGCGCCATGCGATGCTGTCGGCATGTTCAACCGCTTTCCCCGGCACACTGAGCAGGCCACTTGGTTTATTCATCACAATAATGTGCTCATCCTCGTACAGGATATCGAGATAAGGCTCCATCGGTGGGTTGTAAACAAAGGTGCTCATGTGGTTTCCGTGCATTCAGATGATAAAAAGGGTGCCAGAAGCTGACACCCTGAGTGTGGCTATTGTGCCGTAAATTACTGGTTGGTGACTACTACAAAGCGGATCGCATCTAATTTAAGCTGCGTTTTATCCATCAGATGATTCAGCTCCTGGCGCAGTTCACGCAAATGTTCCAGTTCACTGTCACGCACTGATGGGTTGATGTCTTTGAGCTGTTCCATACGGCTTAGCTCGGCAGTCAGCGTGTGTTGCATAGTCTGACGTGCATCCGCAACAATTTGCTCCATGCGTGGATGCGCAACTTGTTCTGCTTTGCCAATCATTTCATGGATCACTGCCTGTGAACTTGACACCAATTTGCTGGCCAGCTGACGGTTGATTGGCATTAACTGACGATGGAATTGTACGAAGCCGACCTGTTCACCGACGTTATTGCCGTTTTTATCCAGCAACAGACGGATTGGTGTCGGCGGCAGGAAACGATACAGCTGCGGATGACTGGCGGATTCGGCCACGAAAATCAGCTCAAGGAATATTGTGCCGGCTGGCATTTTGCTGTTTTTCAGCAGCGATACGGCGGTGGAACCAATTTCCGACGCTAATACCAAATCGATACCACCGCGGATCATTGGATGATCCCAAGTCAGGAAGCTCAAGTCTTCACGGCTTAAGGCCACATCACGTTCAAAGGTCACGGTGACACCATCTTCCGGCAGACCGGGGAAGCTTGGGATCAGCATGTGGTCGGTCGGTGTCAGCACGACTGCTTGTTCACCACGATCATCCTGCGCGATACCGATGTCATCAAACAGATGCAATGCGAAGGCAACCAGACTGGTGTCGTCGTCCTCTTCTTCCAACTGTTCAACCAGTTGCTGGGCATGTTTGCCACCGCTGGATTGGATCTCCAGCAGACGGTCGCGGCCCTGTTCCAGCTTGGCTTTCAGCTCGTCGTGCAGGGCACGGGTCTGTTGCAGCAACGGGGTCATGGCATCGTCACTGCTCTGGTTATCGGCCAGCAGCGTGAACAGCTGATCTTGCACTTGATCAAACACCACACGACCGGTTGGGCAGGTATGTTCGAAAGCATCTAACCCTTCGTGATACCAGCGGATCAGTGTGCGCTGTGGGGTCTCTTCCAAGTATGGTACGTGGATCTGCACGACGTTTTTCTGGCCGATACGATCGAGACGACCGATACGTTGTTCCAGCAGGTCCGGGTTCAGTGGCAGATCGAACAGCACCAGATGACGGGCGAACTGGAAGTTACGACCTTCGGAGCCAATTTCAGAACACAGCATCACCTGTGCGCCACCATCCGGATCAGCAAAATAGGCTGCCGATTTGTCACGCTCAAGCAAACTCATGCCTTCGTGGAATACGGTGCAACGCACGCCTTCACGAGTGCGCAGGGTGTTTTCCAGCGTCAATGCAGAGGCAGCTTCAGAGCAGATCACCAGAATTTTTTCATGGCGTTCAGTTTTGATCAGGTTCAGTAGCCAATCGACACGTGGGTCGAACTGTGTCCATGAGGCGTTATCACCTTCAAACTGACCGAAGATTTTTTCCGGGTAGAGATAACGTTTGGCTTTCGCCAGTGCATCACCGGTGTTGCCGCCCATCATACCCATCACACGGATCGCAGTTTTATACTGATCCGGCAATGGCATTGGGTAGGCGTGCAGTTCACGCACTGGGAAACCGGCACTCGCAGCACGGGTGTTTCGGAACAAAATACGACCGGTACCGTGACGATCGAGCAGGTCTTTCAGCACCTCTTCGCGGTATTCATCGGTATGCAGTTGCGAAGCATCCAATTCCGGCAATAAACCTT
>CAIZDF010000117.1 GCA_903931645.1 uncultured Tolumonas sp. | reverse complement strand
GGGTTCTGAGCGAAAGTTGTTATCTGTGACATATTGGTTGCCGTGGCTAGTGCTGCTTGCCATGCTTTGTGTCACTTTCTGGCAATGGGATCATGAACGTCAATACAGTAAGCAGGAATTACATTCCCAATTTGAATTTGCCTTACACGATACAGTTAGTCAGATAGAACAACGAGAGTCGGCGTATGAGCAAATGCTGCGCGGAGTACAGGGGTTGTTCGCAACCACAGACTTAAAAGACCTCAACGCCATTCGTCATTACGTCAACACACTGCAGCTTGATGCCAATTTTTTCGGAATACAAGGCATTGGCGTAATTGAAAAGGTCACTGCAGCGCAAAAAGCGGCACATATAACCGCCATGCAACGGCTTGGTATATCCGATTACGCATTATCCCCACCTGGAGAACGAGAAATATATACCCCTATCATCCAAAATATTCCGGAGATTGGCCGGTATAGCGACATCCTCGGTGTAGATTCATGGGCTGATCCTGTCCGCCGTGAAGCAATGGAACGGGCCCGGGATTCAGGTATGCCGGCCATAACAGATAAACTCAAGTTAGCCGCAGATACAGGCATTGATACCCCGCCAAGTTTTGTCATGTATCTACCAATTTTTGATCACGATAAGCCACAAACATCTGTTATGCAGCGTCGGACTAACTTGATTGGTTGGGTTTATGCGTCGTTTCACATGAGTGATTTTATGGCCAGCTTGTATGGTAAACAAACATCTGGTCTTGCTTTAGCCATTTATGATGGCATTACCCCGAATAAAGCTGCGCTTATGTATCAAACTGAGATTGTGAACAGCAATGCAAGAGTGCACAAAAAACCGGCCTTAAGTGCTAACGAGTATATGGTCGTGGCAGGACATACTTGGACGCTATCATTAAGCACGCAGGATGAATTTGAAGAACGCTTTGGCAGAAATATCGATGTTCTTATCGGGATCTTTGGCATCTGCCTAAGTGTATCGTTAGCTCTGCTAGTTAGATTTATGGTTGTTGGACGAGCCCGCGCTTTAGAACTGGCAAGAACAATGACTCTCGAACTCAGGCATATGGCGCAGCATGATCACCTCACCGGATTGCCTAACCGCACATTGTTTAGTGATCGACTTCAGCAAAAACTCCTTGATGCTGAACGGCGAGGAACAAATCTTGCCCTGATTTTCGTGGATCTTGATCGGTTCAAACCAGTTAATGACAGCTACGGGCACACAATAGGTGATCAACTACTTCAACAGGTAGCTGATCGTCTCAGTAGCGCAGTTCGCTTATCCGATACGGTGGGCCGCATTGGTGGTGATGAATTTGTTGTATTACTTGGCGACATTGCCGATGCAGCTATGGCCGGCGAACTGGCTGAGAAAATCAGACAGTCGGTTTCCCAACCATTCGTTGTGAATGCTATAGAACTCACTATCTCATGCAGCGTGGGAATTGCGGTTTACCCTAGAGATGGAACAGATGAAGCTACTCTGCTCAATAGTGC
>CAIZDF010000116.1 GCA_903931645.1 uncultured Tolumonas sp. | reverse complement strand
GGCCATCCGGCTCGGTGATCAAAATGGCTTCTTTGGCTTCGGTAAAGACACTGGCCGCGAGCGATAATTTCTCTTCGTTTCTCTTTTGTTCTGTAATGTCACTGAAACTGCTGATCACCGCATAGGGTTGGGGTTCATCCAGTCGGAACAGCGGCTGGCTATTCACACTGAGCCAGGCAATGCGGTGCTCAAATTGAATACCCATGATGAAATTACGGATCGCTTTGCCAGAACGAATACATTGCTCACTGGGGTGTTCACTCAGTGGTAATGGTTTCCCGCTTTCGTTAAGACGTTGCCAAGGAAGCGACGACAGTTGTTTCCCTAATAACTGCGACTTATTGACGTCAAAAATGGCACACGCTTCTTCATTGACGGCAATGATTTGGTGTTGGGTATCTTGCAAAATACAACCGACCGGCAGACTGTCATGTAATGCGCGGTAACGGGCTTCGCTTTCCCGCAACTGTAGTTCGGCCAGTTTGCTGGTGGTGATGTCCTGATGTGTCCCCGCCATTAATAAAGGGTGCCCTTGAATATCACGTTCCAGCACTTGGCCGCGACTTAATACCCAGATCCAGTGCTCTTGTTTATGCCGCATGCGTAATTCACATTCGTAATAATCAAGCTCACCGGAAAAATGTTGTGCCAGTAACATGTCGGCTTTTTCTACATCATCGGGGTGAACAAAACGCCGCCATACTTGCATATCGAATGGGGCGATTTCATCCAGTGTGTAGCCTATCATTTCTGCCCAGCGGTTATTCAGGACGGCGGTGCCAGCCGGAATGTTCCACTCCCAGGTGCCAGCGCGGGTACCGGTAATGATATTTTCTAAGCGTTGACGTTTGACGCGAAGTAGCTCTTCCGCCTGAATGCGTTCAGTAATGTCATAAATCGTCGAATAGAGAAAATGTTGGTCATCAATGACGATGGGTCCGGAATGTACCTCTACCTGACGAATTTCCCCTGACGCCAATCGATGTGGAAACAAAAAGAAGGAGCGGCGCTCTGCCAGCGCTTGGGCCATTTCCTGTTTGATCTGCTCTTGAGTCAGGCAGTTAATATCACTGATCGCCAGTTGCAATAGTTGCGCGCGGGGATAGCCATAGAATTTTTCTGCTGCCAGATTGGCGTTTTCAATGTGCCCACTCGTGGGGTCAATCAGCAGGATCGGCGTTTTGGCTTGTTCGAAAAACAGCCGATAACTGTTTTTGGCCTGTAGCTGTAGATATTCGCTGAGCTCGGTTAATAGTGGTAATAACTCGGCTACCGGCTCGGGTTGAGCTGCTAATGCGTGCGTGAGTGCTGTGATCCGGTCATGCAGTTGGACGGGGTCATGAGCAATGGAATGACGCATGACCATCCTCCGGTGCGCTGGTAGTCGGCGTATACCATTTACCATAGCACTTTGCCGTCTTACTGCCAGAAAGAGTGTGCCTTTATTGAGTCTATTTTGACATATGAAGCACCTTTCTTTCGTTATAAGAACAGGTGCTTGTGGGTAGTTTATGCCGCCGCTGTATATTTTGGGGGCAAGTGATTGGCGGCGGGGTGGACGTAGTTTACATGCGCCGTTTATTTCGGTTCACAGCCCAGCTCTTTTGATATTGCGGTGGCCGCTGCGCGTAATGGAGTGAGCAAAGCGTCTAGCCCCATTTGCTGTAATTTCACCGTTGATAATGAAATAGAAACGGCATATGGCACGCGGTGGTAGATATCGAACACAGGCACCGCAATGCAGGAAACACCCAGTTCGTTCTCTTCCCGGTCCATCGCATAACCGTCATTTCTGATCTCTTCCAGTTCACGATACAGCTGGTCTAATTCGGTGATCGTATTACGGGTGAGCGGGACAATTTGTTCTTTGTGCGATTGCCAATATTGTTTTGGGTAATCCGCCTGCCCGTAGGCCATGAAAATCTTACCCATGGCGGTGCAATAGAGCGGGTGATGCTGGCCGATATAGGCGCGAGTGCGCATCATCCCCGTGGTGGGTTCCAGTTTATAAATCAAGATCACATGGTCATCTTCCCGACTGGAGAAGTTAACCGTTTCGCAGGTGGTCAGATTGAGAGTTTCCAAATGGCCGGCGGCGACATGAATAATATTCAATGACGACAGGGCTTTTTGTCCGACCGAAATGAATTTCGTGGTCAGCCGGTAACTGCCCGATGCTGGGGCGGGCGTGACATAACCGGCCGCATGTAAGCCCTGCAATAAGCGGTGGACGGTACTTTTATTCATGTCCGCTTGTTCGGCCAGATGAGCCAAAGGACAGCCGTTTGGGTAGTTACTTAAGATCTCAATCAGCTGTAACGCTTTGAATAGACTTTGGCTACCTTGGGGAATTTCCTTTGCGTTTGAATCTTTTGTCATCCGGCCCACCTCTTTATTTTTCATTCCTCAGATACTAGCGCAAACACAGGGTCAGGTGTAGCTATCCTTACCTTGGTGAAAATGTGCTCTGCTTCACGAAACCAACAACAAAAAATAAATCATTGATTTTAAAGTAAAAATATAACTCCATTAATTTTGACAGCTTTCTACAACAAGCGTAAATTTGAAATCAGATTCCACATAGTGAAAT
>CAIZDF010000115.1 GCA_903931645.1 uncultured Tolumonas sp. | reverse complement strand
GCAAAATAAATAATTCCATTTTGCTCTGTTATTTGAATTGTAATTGTTGAACTAAATATCAAACAAACGCATATAACCCGTCACCAATTGTGATGGTCTTTCCTTTTAATGCTACCGATTCCGTATTAAAAGTTAATTGCGTTAATGCCCCAGCGCTGCCTGATTGGAACAAAAATGTCTTATCCGCGACAGCTAATATCACTCCGGTTTCATCGCGTTTTATCACGGGGAAACCAAACACCTGCTGCCAATGTTCAGCGACTGAATGAGGATCAGACACTGTAAACACCGCTTGTTCCAGTGAAACTTCTCCAGCTAGGTGCGGTTGGATAACACCTGATTCTTTCAGTGCCAGCAATCGCTCCGCATCTGTTCCTTTCCATTGGATCACAAACGGATATCGCAGCCCATTAAAATGACCTCCTATCGTTAGCATTCGCCACTCAATGAGCTGCCCTTGCTGGTTTAACCGTTTGCCATCAATTATCGGGGCAACATCGAAACCTTGCACTATTAATGACGCCGAAACCGCTTCAATATCATCGGTGCGTAAAGCGACGCGGCTTAGCACTTCATGTTCCGGCAATGCCTTAACAGCATCTTGCACCACATGATTATTGTGATCCGTTTGCTCTGCTAACTCCCGGTTTTCAATGCTGAGAAACTCATGATACGTGAGACCAAAATAGCTCAACGCATTATGTGTTCCCCATTGCTTATGCGATCCGCCCCGAAAAGCACGCAGTCCATTTTCAGCAAAGGTTTGTATCGCTAAATCCAGATCATTGACGTAGTGAACTGAGTGATCCCATTGAATGGTTGTCATTATTTGCGCTCTCCCAGTTCGCGGGTACGCTTCACCGCTGCCACCACACTTCGCTGTAAACCTGCCGCAAAATCACTGTTATTGAGCTCATACAAACCGTGAATGCCAACACCGCCAGCAGAGTTGTTAATATCCAGCAACTGGCGTGGGTGCAGTTCGGTTTGTTCCAACATGGCTGCGGCACCTTTGACATTTTCCAATGCAATTTTCCAGGCTTGTTTACGCGGTAAACCCGCCAGAACACCGGCATCGGCCAGTGATTCGATGAAGTAATAAACATAATTTGGCCCGGCCACACCAAACCCGGTAAAGATATCGATCAGCGATTCATCGAGATATTCGACTTTGCCAAAACCAGTCAAAAACGTATTCAGTAACGTGTTTTCTGTTACCTTTTGAGAGACTGCAAAATCATCAATCGCGACACCGCTGTAACCATAACCGGTCTCAGTCAGCGTATTCGGAATAACGCGTACAATTGGAAAATCATGACCAGTAAACTCACGAAGCTGCGCAATTTTAACGCCAGCGATCAATGATAAAACGATGCTATCGGGCGCGGCTTTTGCCTGAATAATGCGCCCAACTTCAGCTAAATTATCCTGAGGTCTGACGGCCAGTACGATTATTTTGGCGGTCGAAAGATCGACATCAATAATATCTGACGTTTGCACACCATAATGGCGATGCAGTAATTGTAAACGCGCACTGTCTATATCACTGACACTAATAGCATTAGCTGCAATCGAATTGCCGTTAATCAATGCTTTAATAATTGCTTCGGCCATCTGGCCGCCGCCAATGAAATGGATATTATCCTGAGACATTGTTTTATCCCCTTATGAAATTTTTAATTAGATTGAGATTTTTTAGTTTGTCGCGCCTAAAACTTTCACTATCTGAAGATTTTCATCATCCGATGCGTTATTCGCTGGAATTATCTTTCCAGGATTTAAAATACCTTGCGGGTCGAAAGCACGCTTTAATCGACGCATGAGATCAAGTTCAATTTGTGTTTTATAAAACAACAATTGATCCACTTTTATTTGTCCGACACCATATTCCGCACATATAGAGCCACCTAGAGAACGAACGCCATCATGGACAATTTTAGTGATCCGGGTTTGTTCAATTTTAAATTCAGCATCGGTTGTCGAGAACCGTAATGCGACGTCATAGTGCAAATTGCCATCCGCCAAATGGCCATATATTAACGATGCGGTATGCGGATAAGCCTTACGCAATTTTTGCTCTGTTATAGCTATAAATTGTGTGATCTGAGAAACCGGCAAGGAAATATCATGTCGCACCAAATATCGCTCTGAAATT
>CAIZDF010000114.1 GCA_903931645.1 uncultured Tolumonas sp. | reverse complement strand
GTCAGCGGGCTGGTGCGGATCAGCTCCGGCACATTCGGATGATTCAGCAATTTTTCGACAAACCCTTCATCGAAATGGGCAAATTTATGGCGATGATGCTGATTGATGTCTTTCAGCAGCCGCTGGGCTTTGTGTTGCTCCATCTCCGACAAGGTATTCAGCTGCAACAGCTGACGCAATAGCTGTGCGACGATCTCACCTTCGATGACGAAATGGCTGACAAAACCGGTGCGATTAGACAGCGTTAGCGCTTCCATCAACGCCCGTTGCGCTTCACTGCGTTCGTTGCGTTGCCAATGCAACACGGTAGACAACAGCAGGTTACGATTCAGATCGCTGTAGAGGTTCAGCCGGTTCGCCTCCGCATTCAGGTGTGTGAGAATTTCATCGGCTTGCGCATACTCCTCCAGCAGCAAATGCGCGCGGGCAATATTACGCCACTGCCCTTGCAGGAAATGGTTACAAGCGGCCTCCGGGCGTTCGGCCTGCGCCAGCCAGTTGCGTACCGACTGTTTATCCCCGGTCATTTGCCAATACAGCAGACGCGGAATATCGGCATTGTTGATCCAGTCACTGTGGTAATCGGCGTTATGCAACAACACCTCGCAGCGTTGCAAATGCTGACTAGCATTGTCGATATCGCCGCGCGCTAGCGAGACTTTTGCCAGCATGGCAACACACTGCAGCTGCTGTTTCTGCTCATAACCGGTCAACACCTGCAAGCCTTGCCGGGCGCAGCTTTCCGCCTCATCCAGCCGGTACCATGACCACAACACCTGCGCCCGCACCCGCAGCAAAAACTCATGCAGCGGCAGATGTTCCAGATGTTGTGCCTGCACCAGCTCCAGCGCTTTATCCTGCTCCTCATAAGCGGCTTGCAGGAAACCTTGCGCGATCAGAATTTCACTTTGCTGCAGCAAGGCCCACAACGCGTAATGATAGGTGCCATGCCGGCGCGCCATTTGCTCCGTGCGCTGCATCATTGGTAACGCGCTGCTCAGCTGCCCCAAATAGTGATGCACTTCGCCGATCACCGAGGTAGCAACGATACGGCCATAAAAATTGGTTTGCGGTAATTGGGTCAGCGCTTCACGCGCCAGATGAATGGCTTCTTCCGGCCGGTTGGCATTCAGCGCCACCTGCGCGCGCAGCGCATTAAACTCGCCTTGTAAGGCGTCGTTCAACCGCACCTGATGTTCCGCCATCGCCTGTTTAGCGCGCTCCAGCAACGCATCGACCTGCGTATAGCGGTGCTGACTTTGCGCCAGCCAGGCCTGCAACAACACCAGATTCGGGCTTTGAATGAGCTCGGTATAAGGCAGCGCCTCAAGACAGCTCGACAGCAACGCCAACTCGCCGTGATGGAATAACGACCAGCCGTATTGCAGTAAAATCTCGCGTAACAACAGTGCATCGTTGGCCGCCAGCGCATGATGGATCGCTTCCGACGGAATGTTCATCGCCTGCCAGCCCGCCGCCGCACGACGGTGTAATTCTGACAACTCAGCCGCCAGTTCCTGCTGACAGCAGTGCTGCAAGAACGCGGCAAATAATGGGTGGAAACGGAACCAGATGGTGTCGCCATCCATATCCATGCGTTGTAAAAACAGACCGCGTCGCTCGAGATCGCTCAGTTGTGCCAGCCCGTCTTGGCGGCCCGTCAAACGTGCCACCAGCGTGTCATTCATCGAACGCAACACCGAACAGCGCAATAAGAAATCACGGGTGGGGGCATCAATGCGATCCATCACCTCTTCGGCTAAATATTCCCACAGATAGGTGGTGTTCAGGCCGGATAAGCGGCGCGCCGATTGGTGTACCGATGAGCGTGACTCTGGCGCCGACAGCGCAATTAACTGCAGTGCCGTAGCCCAGCCTTCCACCTCATCACACAGCGTGGCGCTCTCCTGCTCATCCATCGGTGTCGGCAGTCGGTTGAGGAAAAATTGCTGCGCTTCCTGATGGTTAAAGGCCAACAGCTGATCATCCAGCTCCAGCAGTTGCTCACGCACGCGTAGATTGGCAATACCTAATGGCGGCAGCGTGCGGGAAATCACCACCAGCGTCAGATTATCGGGCTGGTTGCGCAGAAAAAAGCGCATCGCCTCATGAATCTCTTCGTTATCGATCAGGTGATAATCATCGATGATGAGATAGGTGGGTTCGCTCCAATCGGCCAGTTCGGCAAACACCTGCCCCAGCAGTGACGACAGGCGCGCGTATTGATGTTTCTGGCTCAGCGCTTCACTTTTGACGCAATGGCCCAACGTGGCATGTTGTAATGCGGCCACCAGATAACGGGCAAAACGTTCCGGTTGATTGTCACTGTCATCCAGCGAAAACCAACCCGCATGCGGTAATGTAGTAGCCCACTGTGCGATCAGCGTGGTTTTGCCATAACCCGCCGGGCCATGCAGCAGTACCAAACGATAATCCAGCGCCGTTTGCAAGCGTTGCAATAAACGGTCACGGGTAATGGCATTTTGCAGTCGTACCGGACGACTCAGTTTCGATGGGATCAGCATAAGGTTGTTTCCAGTCACCCGCTGTTTCGCGAACCACAGCAGGTCAATATGTTCAGCAGTGGCACACGGTGCCTGTCAGCTCGTTTTTTTTCAATGGAATCACTCACAAAACGATACTAACCGCTCAGGAAAAAACTTTCCTACGCCCCTCTCATCCTCCCTGAAAAGCCTAAACCGGGAGGAGGTAGCAGCTGATTTTTCTGGTCAGGATAGTCATCAATGCCCTTTCTGTTTTCCTGATGACGAAGGATAAAGCAATGATCAGTAAAAAAAGCACAAACAATCCGGCGCCCTTTACGGCCACCGATTTTGAAGCGGCGTTAACGCGCCAATGGCAACACTTCGGTTTGCAGAAAGCGGCCGATATGACGACTTATCAATGGTGGCTGGCCGTATGCGGCGCCATCAATGAACAACTGTTGGCACAACGTGCTGCCAATAAGCTAACTGCTGCAACCGGCACTGGCCGCCACGTAAACTACCTATCACTGGAGTTTCTGGTCGGTCGTCTGACCATGAACAACCTGATCAGTCTGGACTGGTTTCCGGTCGTGGAAGCCACGCTGCAGCAATATGGCCACTCGCTGACCGATCTGTTGGAACAGGAGGTCGACCCCGGCTTAGGTAACGGTGGTTTAGGCCGACTGGCCGCCTGTTTTCTCGATGCCATGGCCGCCTTGTCGCAACCGGCGACCGGTTACGGTTTAAGTTATCAGTATGGTTTGTTCCGCCAGTCGTTCCTGAACGGCGAACAACAAGAAGCACCGGATGACTGGCACAGCGAACATTATCCGTGGATGACGCGACGTCTCGATTTTTCCGTACCGGTTGGTTTTGGTGGTGAAGTGGCGCTGGATGCTGAAGGCCGCCAATATTGGAAACCGGCGCTGACCGTGCAGGGTGAAGCCCATGATTTACCGATCATCGGTTATCACAATCAGGTGGTGCAAACACTGCGACTGTGGCACGCCAGCCACCCGACTCCGCTCGATTTGCAAAAATTCAACGACGGGCATTACTTGCACGCCGTGGAAGCCGGTGTCACTGCCAGCAAACTGAGTAAAGTGCTCTACCCGAGTGACAACCATCAGGCGGGTAAAGAGCTGCGCCTGATGCAGCAATATTTCCATTGTGCCTGCTCGATTGCCGATATTCTGCGTCGCCATCTGGCCGCCGGTCGTTCACTGCTGTCGCTGCCCGAGCATGAAGTGATCCAGCTGAATGACACCCATCCGACCATTGCTATTCCTGAGTTGATGCGCGTGTTGCTGGATGAACATCAGATGTGCTGGGAAGATGCCTGGTCGATCTGCACCCGTCTGTTTGCCTACACCAACCACACCTTGTTGCCGGAAGCGTTGGAATGCTGGCCACAAGATCTAGTCGCGACGTTGTTACCACGCCATTTCTATATCATCGACGAAATCGACCGCCGTTTTATGGCGCTGGCCCAGCAGCAATGGCCGGATAATGAAAACGTATGGCCGAAAATCGCGGTGATTTACGATGGCCAGATCCGCATGGCGAATCTGTGTGTGGTCACCTGTTTTGCCATCAACGGCGTGGCACAATTGCACTCAGACCTCGTGAAAAGCGATCTGTTCCCAGAATACAACACGCTATGGCCGCAGAAATTCCACAACGTTACCAACGGTATTACACCACGCCGCTGGCTGAAACAGTGCAACCCGGCACTGGCCTCGCTGCTGGATGAAACATTAAAAGTGGATTGGGCGCGCGATCTCGACACGCTGCGCGATCTGGAGCCGTTTGCCAGCAAAGCGAATTTCCGTCATCGTTACCGCGATATTAAATTAGCCAATAAACAACGTCTGGCCGACTATGTGTGGCAGACGCAAGGCATCAAGCTCGACCCGAACGCCATCTTCGATGTGCAGATCAAACGTCTGCATGAATACAAACGCCAGCATCTGAACCTGCTGCAAATCATCGCCCGTTACCAGCAGTTACGCGCCCAGCCAAATATCGATGTGCCGGCCCGTGTATATCTGTTTGCGGCGAAAGCAGCCCCGGGTTATCACCTGGCGAAAAACATCATTCTGGCCATCAACAAGGTGGCGGAACGCATCAATAACGATCCGTTTGTGAACGACAAACTGAAAGTGGTGTTCCTGCCGGATTACCGCGTCAGTCTGGCGGAGTTATTGATCCCCGCCGCCGACGTATCGGAACAAATTTCTACTGCCGGTAAAGAAGCCTCAGGCACCGGCAACATGAAATTGGCGATGAACGGCGCGATCACCGTAGGCACGCTGGATGGCGCGAACGTCGAGATCTCTGAACAGGTGGGTACCGATAATCTGTTTATCTTCGGCCACACCGTTGAGCAGGTCAAAGCGC
>CAIZDF010000113.1 GCA_903931645.1 uncultured Tolumonas sp. | reverse complement strand
TGTTGGTAATATTATTATTATTATTATTTGCGGTGGATGCTATCTCTACCACTTGTTTTTGAAGTTTTTGATTCTGTTTGTTTTGCTCAATCAACAGTTGCTTGAATTCCTCGTTTTGTTTCATCATTTCCAGCTCATACAGTTTAGCTTTGAGCTGTTTCATCGCCTGATCTTTATTCTTATGCTGGGAACGATCGTTCTGACACTGAGTCACAGTATTAGTCGGGATGTGGGTAATACGCACCGCAGATTCAGTTCGGTTAACGTGCTGACCACCGGCACCGGAAGCGCGGTAAACGTCGATACGCAGATCAGCTGGATTGATCTCGATCTCCACATCTTCATCAATTTCTGGGTAAACGAAAGCAGAACAGAATGAAGTATGACGACGACCGCCTGAATCAAACGGGCTCTTACGTACCAGACGATGCACGCCGGTTTCAGTACGCAACCAGCCAAACGCATATTCGCCGGTAAATTTGATGGTGGCTGATTTAATACCCGCAACATCACCATCCGAACATTCGATCAGTTCTGGTTTATAGCCATGTGCTTCGCCCCAACGCAGGTACATACGCAGCACCATGTCGGCCCAATCTTGCGCTTCCGTACCACCTGAACCAGATTGAATATCCATATAACAGTCGGATGCATCATGTTGACCCGCAAACATACGACGGAATTCAAGATCGACTAGTTTCTTTTCCAGTGCATCCAGCTCGGTTTCTGCTTCATGGAAGGTCTCTTCATCTTCACCTTCCACCGCCAATGAAACGAGCATTTCAACATCTTCTGACCCTTGAGTCAGTGCGTCGATGGTCGCCACTACGCCTTCCAGCGCAGAACGCTCTTTACCCAACGCTTGCGCCTTTTCCGGCTCATTCCAAACATCAGGTTGTTCTAATTCGGCACTGACTTCTTCTAAACGCTCTTTCTTGGCGTCGTAGTCAAAGGTACCCCCTCAGGAGTTCAGTCCGTTCAGACAACTCCTTGAGCTTATTTAATACTGGATTCACTTCAAACATTGAAGGGATTCTCTCTTTGGTCGGGTTATAGGAAAAACGGCGTATTTTAGCGGATAGGTCGCGTAATAAACAGGGTTAATGTGATCAATGCCACGCATCAAACCTATTACTGGTTTCAAAAGCACCGTTCGAGAGCACATCAGCTAGCTTTATTAATAGGATCAGGTAGATTGCGGCACAACTTTTGATTAGGAAGTATGAATGTAAGCTACAATAGAGCTGAGTTTATAAAACAATAAAAAAGACTAATCCTTTATTTTTGTCTGGGGGCGTGAAACGCAATGAACACAATGTCGCTGAAAAACAAACTATCCATCGCAGCCAGTGCCGCTATCTTACTGGTGGGTGTGATCTTAACAACCGAAACTTATCTAGCAGCTAAATCACGATTAGAAACAAATCTAAGCCAGCAGGTTGATGATTTGGGAAACACCTTTGCTGCCAGTGTTAATTACTGGTTTAACAGCAAAGGTTCCGCGATAAAAGCATTTCAAGCTGACCCGACCAACGACATTGAAATCGTAAAAGGGCTACAACAAACGCGCCTTTCCGGTGAATTTGATAATGTTTTTTATGCCAGACCCGACGGTACTCAGTTAAATGCTAATGGCGTAGTGTTACCGCCAGGCAATGATGACCCACGCAAGTGGGATTGGTATCAAAAAGCACAAGCCAACCCTGCCGAAGTCTATGTATCGCCACCATCTATTGCCGCAGCAACCGGACAATTTGTGGTATCACTGGGTAAAGCCGTACAACAAAATGGTCAAACCTCCGCAATTTTGGGGGTTGATGTAACGGTAACTGAACTGCTGAACCAGTTGAGTAAAGTACAATTGCCTGGGGATGGCAGTGCGTTTTTAATCAACAACAATGGCATCATTCTGGTTCATACCGAGAAAGAACAGTTATCGCAACCAATCAGCAAATTATACCCTGAACTGGATTTCGCCAGTTTGAGCGGTATGAAAGCGGGTCAATTCCGTTTGGTGCAACACAACAACCGAACCGAACGAGTTTATGTCTCACCGGTAAGCAGTCAAAATCAGCTGTTGGTGTTAGTGCTGGATGACGATAAAGTGACGGCCCCCCTGTACACACAACTGTGGACCAGTATCGGTGTATTGCTGGTTGTTCTGTTAATTTCCTTAGGTGGCTTTGCACTGATGTGTAATGCCTTGTTCCGTCCATTAGCTGTCGTTTCGCAAGCACTGGCTAAGATAGCCGATGGTAACGGTGATCTGACACAGCGTATTCCACTGAGCAACCGTGATGAAGTCGGGCAATTAGCGGCTAACTTCAATAAGTTTGTCGACAGCCTGCATCAATTGATCGCGCATGTTCGTCATCAGGCCAAAGATATTGGTGATGAAGCATCACAAGGTTTGCGTCGCACTAAAACTTCAGTGCAGGAATTAGGTCGTCAGCAGCAAGAAATTGCAATGGTAGCAACTGCTGTTACTGAGATGTCTTCTGCCACTCAAGAAATTGCCAACAATGCCGAACAAACTGCCGCTGCTGCTATTCAGTCAGCTGAGAGCAGTGAAGCCGGTAAGTCTCTGGTTAATAAAACCCGTGAATCCATTAGCCATCTGGCGGATGGTGTTTCTGAAGCTACCGATGTTATTGCACAACTCGATCGCCATGCACAAGAGATCAACGGTATTCTGGCCACCATCAAAGGCATTGCAGAACAAACTAACCTGCTGGCATTAAATGCCGCCATCGAAGCCGCGCGGGCGGGCGAACAGGGCCGAGGTTTTGCGGTAGTCGCCGATGAAGTGCGTGTATTGTCACAACGCACTGCAGCCTCTACTACAGAAATTCAATCGACCATTGAAACTCTGCAACGTACGACTCAAAAAGCTGTAAACATGATGGAAAAAAGTAGCGATATGGCCGCGCACAGTGTGCAGGATGCGCTAGATGCTTCTTCTGCATTGGAAGAAATTACTCGTGCGGTAAGTTCTATTTCTGATATGGCCAATCAAATCGCAACAGCTGCCGAAGAACAAAGTCACGTTACTGGTGAAATCACCACGAACGTTACCGCAATTAAAGATGTAGCCGATGAAATTGCCAGTGGTGCAATTCAGGCCGAAGATGATGCGCATAAACTGCAACGTCAAGCCGATGATCTGAACGGTAAAGTCGCACATTTTATTCTTTAATCATTTTTCACTGTAAAGAAAAGCCAGTATTTTTAAATACTGGCTTTTTAATTTATTTAAACCAGAACAAGTCTGACTATCACAACATTTTTATTCAAAAAAGCCATCTATGCTTACAGGA
>CAIZDF010000112.1 GCA_903931645.1 uncultured Tolumonas sp. | reverse complement strand
TAACAAATCTATAAAGTAAACTATCAAATTAAATTGAGGGTATCATTGCGGGTATTTTCAGATGATCAATGATATTAATGTAAATAAAATCAATTGGTTAAATATTTAATGTTGCTTCTGATCGATAACTATGACTCTTTCACCTACAATCTGGTGCAATATTTTGGGCAACTGGGCGCCCAAGTTGAAGTGCGGCGTAATGATGCGATTACGCTGGCAGATATTGCAGCATTATCACCATCACATTTAGTGATTTCTCCGGGGCCGTGTACACCCAATGAAGCTGGAGTCTCATTAGAGGCCGCTCGTGCCTTTGCTGGCAGAGTGCCGATCCTTGGGGTGTGCTTGGGGCATCAGGCGATAGCGCAGGCCTTTGGTGGCAAAGTGATCCGCGCGCGGCAGGTGATGCACGGTAAAACCAGTGTGATTGGGCATGATGGGCGTGGTGTTTTTCATGCATTGAATAATCCGCTGACGGTCACACGTTACCATTCTTTGCTGGTGGAAGAAGCCACCTTACCGGCTGAGTTTGAGATCTCAGCTTGGACGCTGCCGACAGATGGTTCAGCCAGAGAGATCATGGGGCTTCGCCATCGCACGCTACCACTGGAAGGGGTGCAGTTTCACCCGGAAAGTATTCTCAGCGAGCAGGGGCTTGAATTATTAGCTAATTTCTTACGGCAATAAAGTTTCGCTATTGGGTGTCACCTATTGAAGTGATATATTATGCATTCTAATTGATTAAATTTTCATTTTTCGTTGTGCAGTACTAAGGAGTTAGTATGACAGAACAGACGCAAGTGACGCGTGGTTGGTTTGATGAAGTCATTGTTCCGACTTATTCTCCCGCGGCTTTCGTTCCGGTGCGTGGTCTGGCTTCCCGTTTGTGGGATCAACAGGATCGCGAGTATATCGATCTGGCTGGCGGTATCGCGGTAAACGCGCTGGGTCACTGTCATCCGGCTTTAGTCAAAACCCTGACTGAACAAGGCCAACGTCTGTGGCATGTCAGTAACTGGATGACCAATGAGCCGACCTTACGTCTGGCACGTAAAATGGTCGATGCGACGTTTGCGGACCGCGTATTTTTCTGTAACTCCGGTGCTGAAGCCAACGAGGCTGCTTTCAAATTGGCACGCCGTTACAGCAAAGAAAAATTTGGTGAAGAGAAAAGTCAGATCATCGCGTTCCTGCAAGGTTTCCACGGTCGTACCTTCTTTACGGTGAGCGTTGGTGGTCAGTCACATTATTCAGATGGTTTTGGTCCGCGCCCTGGCGCGATCCAGCACATTCCGTATAACGACACCCAAGCACTGAAAGCATTGATTTCCGATAAAACCTGTGCGGTGGTGATGGAGCCATTGCAAGGTGAGGGTGGTGTGTTGCCAGCGGATAAAGCCTTTGCGCAAACCGTGCGTGAATTGTGTAACCAACATAATGCCCTGCTAATTTTTGATGAAGTACAAACCGGCATGGGCCGTACCGGCAGCCTGTTTGCTTACATGCAACTGGGTGTGGAGCCCGATATTCTGACGACGGCTAAAGCGCTTGGTGGCGGTTTCCCGATTGCGGCGATGCTGACGCGTGATGCGATTGCGCAAGTGTTCCAACCGGGTGTGCATGGCACCACATTTGGTGGTAATCCACTGGCTTGTGCCGTAGCCGAAACCGCGTTTGATTTGATCAACGACCCAGCCATGCTGGCGGGTGTCAAAGAACGTGAAGGTTGGTTCCGTGCCGAATTAGAAAAAATTAATGCCCAATTCCACTGCTTCAGTGAAGTGCGTGGTCAGGGTTTGTTGATCGGCGCGGTATTAACGGAAGCATTCGCCGGTAAAGCCAAAGCCTTTGTAGATGCCGGCATTGAACAAGGTGTGTTAGTGCTGGTGGCGGGCCCGAACGTGGTGCGTTTTGCGCCGGCGCTGAATCTGACGGCAGAAGAGTTTGCCGAAGGTATGCGCCGTTTTGTGCTGGCCGTTGCTCAGGTGGTAAACGCCTAATAGTCAGAAAATGAGAAAACAAAAAAGGCTGCATGAGCAGCCTCTTTTATTGGAAGCAGAAAAACTTAACGAGT
>CAIZDF010000111.1 GCA_903931645.1 uncultured Tolumonas sp. | reverse complement strand
GGTGCCAGTTTTTCCTGCTCACCCTGTTGTAACAAGATCTGCACTTGCTGCTCTGCCTGTTCTAATTTTTGTTTACTGACCCGGGCCAGCTGAATGCCGCGTTCAAATTGTTTCAGTGCTGTTTCCAGTGGTAGATCGCCTTGTTCAAGCTGCTGAACAATTTGTTCCAGCTCGCCGAGTGCGGCATCAAAACTTAATGATTCGGTCTTTTTCGCGGCCATGACGGGTTCTGATCATCAAAGTAAATAATTAACCTATCTTACCATTACTCTATCGTGCAGGCGTAGAAACTCTGTGATCTCGCCCTACAAGGCTTAGTTTCTGGCGCCGGCTGGATTATAATGCGCCACTTTTCGCCAGCTAACCGAGCGTTGACATGAAGTTCATCATTAAACTGTTTCCAGAAATCACCATTAAAAGTAAACCTGTTCGCCAGCGCATGGTTAAAATTTTGCAAGGTAACATCCGTAACGTCCTACAAAAAGTGGATGAAACCATCACCGTGCGTAACGACTGGGACAAGCTCATGGTGTCCAGTAAAAATGATGCGCCTGAAAATCGCGACAAGCTGGTGGAACGCCTAAGCTGTATTCCCGGCATTCAGGCATTTCTGGAAGTTACACAGATGCCGTTTACCGATCTGCACAGCATTTACGAACACACTGCGGCGGTTTATGGTTCCTCCATCGCCGATAAAACCTTCTGTGTGCGGGTAAAACGTAAAGGGAAGCATGAGTTTTCTTCCATCGAAATCGAACGTTATGTTGGCGGCGGTTTAAACCAGAACTTTCCGTCGAAAGGAGTTCGACTCTCTCATCCTGATCTGCAAATCAACCTGCAGATTGAAAACGATCAGCTCTATCTGGTGACTGCAATTCATAAAGGTCTGGGTGGTTATCCGTTATCCACACAGGAAGATGTTTTAAGTCTGATGTCAGGTGGTTTCGACTCTGGCGTGGCTTCTTACCTGTTCATCAAACGCGGCAGTCGTGTGCATTATTGCTTCTTTAATCTGGGTGGTGCAGCGCATGAAATTGGCGTGAAACAGGTCGCCTATTATCTGTGGAGCAAATACAGCCAATCGCACCGAGTAAAGTTTGTGGCTGTGCCTTTTGAACCAGTCGTTGGTGAAATTCTGGAAAAAATTGATAACGGCCTGATGGGCGTGGTGCTGAAACGCATGATGATGCGTGCGGCTTCCCGTGTTGCGGAACGTATGGGCGTGGAAGCGTTGGTGACGGGGGAAAGTGTTGGCCAGGTTTCCAGCCAGACAGTGACCAATCTGTCGGTCATTGACCGCGTGACAGAAACACTGATCCTGCGCCCGCTGATCGTCAGCGATAAGCAAGACATCATCGATCAGGCGCGTGCAATTGGTACACAGGAATTCGCGGAAACCATGCCAGAATATTGCGGCGTAATTTCCAATAAACCTACGGTAAAAGCCCGTTATGACGACGTGTTAGCTAACGAAGAAAAATTCAATTTTGAGATCTTAGATAATGTGATCGCGAATGCCAAAGTGATGGATATTCGTGATATTGCCAATGAAACGGCAGCACAAGTTCAGGAAGTAGAAACCACCTCTTCATTAGCAGAAAACGAAGTGATCCTGGACATCCGTTCACCAGATGAACATGAAGAAAAACCGTTTACGCCGGAAGGTATGACTGTTCTGCATTTACCGTTTTATAAACTGGCGACACAGTTTGGTGATTTGGACCAGAGCAAAACCTACCTGTTGTATTGCGAGCGTGGCGTGATGAGCAAATTGCAGGCGTTGTATCTGAAAGAGCAGGGTTTTAATAATATTAAAGTTTACCGCTTGAATTAATCCATCGCAAAAAGTCGGTTGTTGAGTTGTGTTTTAATCAATGATTCAGCCGAACCGTATACCCGTTAAACGGTACAAAAAGTAAAGTTGGTGTCAAGTTCTGTGTAGTGGGGGGCACTCATGGAATGTGACCGACACATTGAGGTTGAAATGACATTCGGGTTTATCGCCCGTGTTGTAGTTAACAAACACTGTAGAAGGTACACATAATGAGTTTTTCCTCCAACCGCATTTATCGGATGCAAAATCCCATTCAAAACTATGCCTGGGGCAGTAAAGATGCGTTCCAGCAGATGTATGGTGTTGCTAACCCGGAGCACCTGCCTCAGGCGGAGATCTGGATGGGGGCACATCCCAACGGCTGTTCTGCTTTAATCAACGAGCATGGTGAAACCCTACGTTTAGATACCTTCATTCAACAAGATGCAGCCGCTATTTTGGGCGATGCTTTGGCGAATTTTGGTGAACTGCCTTATCTGTTTAAAGTGCTGGCAGCTGCGGAGCCATTATCGATCCAGGTGCATCCAGATAAAGCCAGTTCCGAAGCTGGTTTTGCGGCAGAAAATGCAGCAGGTGTGCCACTCACTGCCGCGCAGCGTAACTTTAAAGATCCCAACCACAAGCCAGAATTGGTCTATGCGCTGACGCCATATCGGGCAATGAACGGCTTCCGTGAGTTTGCGGAAATCGCTTCGCTGCTGCAGGGCTTATCGCTACCGGCACTGCAAGCAGAAATAGATGCCTTTTGTCAGCAACCAACTAACGAGACGCTAAAAGCGCTGTTTGCCGCCTCATTGCGCTTACAAGGTGATGCGCGTCGTGAGACTGTTGCTAGCTTGCTGGCTACGGCACAACACCATCAGGATAAAGAAGCGTTCGCGGAAGTGCTGCGTTTAGCTGTGTTTTATCCGGAAGACATGGGCTTGTTCGCGCCATTGCTGTTGAATGTCATTACCTTACAGCCAGGCGAAGCCATGTTCCTGTATGCCAAGACCCCACATGCTTATCTGCAAGGTGTTGGGTTGGAAGCGATGGCCAGTTCCGATAACGTATTGCGCGCTGGCTTAACGCCAAAGCATATGGATATTGATGCTTTGCTGGCAAATGTGGATTTTGTCGCTAAGCCTGCAACGGAATTATTGATGCGTCCGATGGTGTTGGGGCCAATCAGTGATTACCCGATCCCGGTGGCGGATTTCTCGTTTACCTTGGTCAATCTGAGTGCAGAAGCCATAGCCAGCGAAACCAGCACGGCGCTGATCCTGTTCTGTCTGTATGGTACGGCGACGATCCATGCCGGTGCCGATAAGTTGATTTTATCAGCCGGGAAGTCCTGTTTTGTGCCTGCCGCCGCGGTGAGTTTTGCTGTTAGTGGTGAAGGTCAACTGGTTCAGATTGGTTCGCGCTAATTTTCTATTGCCTAAAACTTCGTACTAAGAAAAAGGACGCCTCTGCGTCCTTTTTTGTTTGAGCATTATTTAGACGGCAGACAAATACCAATACCCGCCAGACCACAATATCCGTCTGGGTTTTTAGCCAGATATTGCTGGTGGTGTTGTTCGGCATGATAAAAATCATGGGCAACAGCGATTTCGGTCGTAATGGTACGGGAATCATTATACGCCCACATGGCCGACTGATAATGATCGCGACTTTGGATCGCCTCTTGCTGTTGAGATTCGTTACTGGTCAAGATCATCGAGCGGTATTGCGTACCGATATCGTTACCCTGACGAGCGCCCTGTGCTGGGTCATGATGCTCCCAGAACAATTTTAATAATTTGGCATAACTAATGACTTTCGGATCAAACACCACACGAACACTTTCCGCATGGCCGGTATAACCGGAGCAGACCTCTTCATACGTCGGATTAGGCGTATAGCCGGCCTGATAACCGACGGCAGTCACATAGACGCCCGGTTGTTCCCAAAATAACCGCTCTACGCCCCAGAAACAGCCCATGGCGAAATAGGCAACCTCTAATCCAGATGGGTAAGGCGGTAGCATGCTGACCTGTTTTACATAATGTAATGGTTCCAGCTCCATTGGTGTTGTGCGGCCCGGTAATGCTTCAACCGGCGCTACCATTCGGGTTCGTGTATGCATAGCCTGACCTCTGTACTAATTCATGAGAGAAATAACAAAATCTGATTGCTATTAAAGTATACGCTGCATAGAATACGACCCTTCAAAAATCAGTCACTTTTTTTAAGTTCCTTGCCTTCGACGGTTTGACTGGTCCATCACGAAGGCTACTAACCCGTAAGGAGCAACTCATGCGTCACTACGAAATCGTATTCATGGTTCATCCGGACCAGAGCGAACAAGTTCCAGGCATGATCGAGCGTTATACCGGTGCTATCAAAGCTGCTGGTGGTACTATCCATCGTCTGGAAGATTGGGGTCGTCGTCAACTGGCTTACCCAATCGACAAACTGCACAAAGCTCATTATGTTCTGATGAACGTAGAATCTGAGCAGAGCGCTATCGACGAACTGGAAAACAACTTCCGTTTCAACGATGCGGTTATCCGCAACATGATCATGCGCACTAAACACGCTGTGACTGAAGTATCTCCGATGCTGAAAGCACGTGAAGAGCGTCCACGTCGTGACGACGTGCGTGCCGAAGAAGCTGAAGAAGCTGCTGAATAATTCCAGTCATCATAGAGGATAATCGACATGTCACGTTTTTTCCGTCGTCGTAAGTTCTGCCGTTTCACTGCTGAACGTGTAATCGAAATCGATTACAAAGACACCGTTACTCTGAAAAACTACGTTACTGAATCTGGCAAGATCGTACCAAGCCGTATCACTGGTACTCGTGCTAAATATCAGCGTCAACTGGCACGTGCTATCAAACGTGCTCGTTACCTGGCTCTGCTGCCGTACACCGATCTGCATAACAAGTAATCGGCAACTGGCCTAACTCAACCTAATCGAGGAAAGGTAATGGAAGTTATTCTGTTAGACAAAATCGCTCATCTGGGCGGTCTGGGTGAAAAAGTTACAGTTAAAAGCGGTTTCGCTCGTAACTACTTGTTCCCACAAGGTAAAGCTGTAATGGCTACCAAAGACAATCTGGCTGCTTTCGAAGCTCGCCGCGCTGAACTGGAAGCCAAACTGGCTGACGTTAAAGCTGCTGCTGAAGCTCGTGCTGCTGCGCTGTCTGCACTGACCAACGTAACTATCGCTACCAAAGCTGGTGACGAAGGTAAACTGTTCGGTTCAGTTGGCACTCGTGATATTGCTGATGCGATCACTGCTGCCGGTGTTGCTGTTGCTAAGAGTGAAGTCCGTATGCCGGACGGCGTTCTGCGCAGCGTTGGTGAATACGACATCGTTGTTCACCTGCACACTGATGTAAACACCACTGTTAAAGTGGCTGTTGTTGCTGAATAATTTTATTCAGTAATAGACATCGTTGAATAGGCCAATCCCTTGGGGTTGGTCTTTTCATTTCTGGTGAAAAAGATGACAAACCATTATCCCATCAATGAAATTTTCCAGAGTATCCAAGGGGAAGGCTTTTTCTCCGGGGTACCGGCTATTTTTGTTCGCCTGCAAGGCTGCAAAGTCGGCTGCTCGTGGTGTGATACAAAACATTCATGGGAATTGAACGCTGATCATCTTATTCCTATCCGGCAATTTACGGTGAAAAAACCTAAAGCTGCCTGGAGTTGGTTTAGCCCAGAAGAGATCTTGTCTTGTTTTTCTGAACAAGGTTATGCCGCAAAACATGTTGTGATCACGGGTGGTGAACCTTGCGAATACGATCTGATGGCATTATCGCAGACGTTATTAGCGCATGGTTATCAGGTACAGATAGAAACTAGCGGAACCCAACCAATCCGTGCAGATGACGCTTGCTGGGTCACGGTATCGCCAAAAATCAAGATGGCGGGTGGGTATGATGTGTTGGCTGAAACCTTGCGTCGGGCCAATGAGATCAAGCATCCAGTCGCAACAGCTAAACATATCGCACAGCTCGATGCTTTATTAGCCAATATTGATATCTCAGAAAAAGTGATTTGTTTACAACCGATCAGCCAGAAACCGCGTGCGACGGCGTTAGCGATGGAAGTTTGTATCCAACGTAACTGGCGTTTATCAATCCAACTGCATAAATATCTCGATATCGAATAATTTCGGCTTTTTTGTCGCAAAACATAAAGATAGCCTCACGGGTGTGTTGTAATAACTGTCTATTATTGCTACTTCATCGGAGGGGGGCATGCAGACCGTTAGTTTTCTATTCTTTAATATTATCCTACCTATTTTTATTCCCATTGGTGCTGGTTACCTGTTACAGCGAAAATTCCCGCTGAATGTTGCCACCCTAACCAAAATTCAATTTTACATTTTCATTCCGGCACTGTTGTTTACCACGATTTATAAGACGGAATTGAATAGCGCATTACTCAAAGATCTCATCCTGGCTAATCTAGTGTTGTTTGCATTGCTCTGGGTGGTTTGCCTAGGGTGTGCCCGCTTATTAAAGCTGGATGCCAGTAAAAGTAGTGCATTTATCAATTCAGTCTGTTTTTATAACAGTGGTAATTACTGCATTCCGCTGGTGCAACTGATGTATCACACGGCGTTTGCATTTTCGGTGCAAATTGTTGTGATGTTGATCCAGCAATTGTTAACGAACACTATTGGGGTGATGAACGCCAGCAGCAGTAACCGCTCGTGGAAAGAGGCGGTGTTGGATAATTTTCGTATGCCCATGACCTATGCGGTGTTACTAGCTTTGCTTTGTCGCTGGTTGAGTATCGATGTGCCAAAACCGCTTTGGACATCGATGGATCTGATGGCGCAAGGGTTAGTACCCACGGCATTGGTGACCTTAGGTGCGCAATTAGCCAGTACGCGGTTGTATGTACGTAATTTCCGAGTTTTAGTATCGAATGGAATGCGATTACTGGCTGGTCCTTTGCTGGCAGCAGTTGTTTGCTGGATTTGGGGTATCCATGGCGTGGTGGCTCAGGTCATGGTGATTTGTGCTGCAGCGCCCTCTGCGGTGAATACTGTATTGCTAGCGATAGAATATAAATCAGACCCTGAGTTTGCGTCACAGACGGTCTTTCTATCGACTTTATTAAGCGCGTTAACTATGCCGGTCGTGATAGCGTTAGTGCAATTTTTGTGATGATTGTTTTTTAAACAATCACAGCTTCTGCTATAGTTAATCTATATAGATGTTGTTTAGGGGATGGAATATGAATGTTTCTGCAAGCAGTGCTGATTATGGACAAATAGCATTAACTGCCAGTTTGGCCAAAAAACAGCAGGAAGCGCAGGGGCAAGCAGCTCTTCAGTTGATTGAAAGTACAACTGTATCTGTTCCGCAACCAACCCCAGCAGCTTCTTCTGGTTCTTCCGATGAACGTGTGGGCTCAAACATCAATATCACGGTTTGATATGATTGTTGGGATTTAAACGGGGCTTTATGCCCCGTTTGTCATTATTCGCGACCGTAAATTTGGTTTTCTTGCTCACTGACGCGAATGAAAGTAGTGCGTTTGGTTAACTCTTTCAGCTTGGCGGCGCCAACATAGGTACAAGTTGAGCGCACACCACCTAGAATATCCTGAATAGTAGATGAGACTGAACCACGGAAGGCGAGTTCGACGGTTTTCCCTTCAGAGGCGCGGTAATGTGCTACACCGCCGGCATGTTGTTCCATCGCAGTGGATGAACTCATGCCATAAAAACGCATAAAGGTTTTGCCATCGCGTTCAAATTTCTCGCCACCGGATTCTTCATGGGCCGCCAGCATACCACCGAGCATCACGAAATCGGCACCACCGCCAAAGGCTTTGGCAACGTCACCAGGGCAAGTACAACCGCCATCTGCGACGATTTGCCCGCCTAAGCCATGAGCAGCATCGGCACATTCAATAATCGCGGAAAGTTGCGGATAACCGACCCCGGTTTTAACTCGGGTGGTACAGACTGAACCCGGGCCAATGCCGACTTTAACAATATCAGCCCCAGAGAGCACAAGCTCTTCTACCATTTCACCAGTCACTACGTTGCCAGCACAAATGACGTGTTGTGGAAACGCATCCCGTACTTTTTTGACGAAATCAGTAAAGTGCTCAGAGTAACCATTGGCCACATCCACACAGATAAAACGCAACGCAGGCGACAACGCTAAGATGCGTTGTAACTTCAGAAAGTCATCGTTTGATGTGCCAGTCGACACCATGCAATATTGCAACATAGCATCGCTGCTTTGCTGCGTGAAGGCTTGCCATTGCTGTTCGCTATAATGCTTATGGATCGCGGTCATGACATCGAAACTGGCCAGTGCTTTGGCCATGGTGAATGTGCCAACAGTATCCATATTGGCTGCAATGATTGGTACACCATGCCAAGTGGTTTGCGTGTGACGAAAGCGAAATTCACGATGTAATTCGACTTGTGAGCGACTGCTCAGTGTGGAGCGTTTAGGGCGGAACAGGACATCTTTAAAACCGAGCTTAAGATCTTCTTCGATACGCATGGGTCGTTGCCTCAATGTATTACTGAAAATCAGGCACAAAAAAACCGGTAGGTTTCTAAGGCCTCCGGTTTTGGACATCATACGCTGCTTTTAGCGAGATACAATGGTTGTTAGTGCATTTGTATCAGTAATGTTAACGCAGCAACAGAAACTAAAAATGCAAAACCATACAGCAGATAATGCAGGAATTTAGTTGGGTGAATACCTAAATCATGCAAGCCATGATAGACACGGTGCATAGCATGGAAGATAGGTAATGCTATGGCAGCTAACAGGATGGGAGCACCCCACCAAGACGTCGCCAGCGCGTGTATTTTTTCATAACTTAAGGTATCGGCATTCAGAATGCCGACTGGAACCAGAAGGCCAGTGATCAGGATCAATACCGGCAACAGTACGGCGGCAACAACCCCGCCAGCACCAAACAATACCCAATATACAGGTTCATCAGAACGTTTCATGGTGAATGCTCCTTATCAGGCCAATATCGCAATCAATAATACGATCACGCTAACGACAGCCAGACCGATGTATTGCGCCATAATGATTGGTTTTTCCGGCATTAGCTCTTCGCCCTTAAATACACGAATTGCTTTCGGGGCCAGAGAGAACCAGGTTTTGGCATGAAACAGACATGCAACCAAGGCGAGCAGATGAAACAATATCGCCAATGGACTGTGTAACGCAGTCAGCCAGCCAGCAAATGCATCATGCCCTTGGCTTAAGCGCAACAGACCACAAAGCAGGATAACGGCGTAGGCACCCACAAAAATACAAGTCCCTTCACGCAGCATGTAGCCAGTATAAAAACTGTTACGTAACCACCAGCTCTTTTTAACCTGACGGACATACGGTTTACGTTTGCTTTGAGAGATATCCATGATCAGTCCTCCGGTTTGAACATAGCGATGACATAATCTTTTGCACTTTCAGCTTTATAAAGTTGAATGGCAGCAGCTGGGTCAACGCCTTTCGGACAAACTTCAGAACAGAAACCGACGAACGTACAACTCCATACGCCAGCTTCCTGGTGTATGAGTTTCATTCTCTCTTCCTTAGCACCATCACGACTGTCTTCGTTGTAACGATAGAGCAGAGCAATCGCGGCTGGACCGAGGAATTCCGGTTTCAGTGCATACTGCGGGCAGGCGGCGTAACACAAGCCACAGTTAATGCACTGTGAGAATTGTTTGTATTGCGCGAGCTGTTTTGGCGTCTGGATGTATTCACCATCGCAAAGATTTCTTTCTTCTTTCGGGATGATGTAAGGCTTAATTTTTTCCAACTTCTGCATGAAATCGGACATATCCACCACGAGATCGCGCTCGATAGGGAAGTTTGCCAGTGGTTCAAGGCGGATTTTACCTTCACTGATGTAATCACGCAGGAAGGTTTTGCAGCCCAATTTCGGTTTACCATTCACCATCATGCCGCAAGAGCCACAAATGGCCATTCGGCAAGACCAGCGGTAGCTCAGGGTTGAGTCCATCTGATCCTTGATATACGTCAGCGCTTCCAAAATTGACATTTCATGGGTAAATGGCACTTGATAACGCTGGGTCCACGGTTCGTTATCCTCTTCAGGGCGATACCGTAATACTTCAATCTCCATGATCTCAGCCATTATTTCGCTCCCTTCTCTGCTTCTGAGCCATACACGCGTTTTGCTGGCTGTGACTTGGTAATTTTGACATCACTGTACTCAATGGTCGGAGCACCATTTTCATTGCAGAAAGCTAACGAGTGTTTCAGATAGTTCACATCATCACGCTCTTCAAAGCCGTCGATCCGCTGGTGTGAACCGCGGGACTCTTTGCGCTGCATAGCCGAATGTGCGATGGATTCCGCGACATCGAGCAGGAAGCCTAATTCGATGGTGTAGAGCCAGTCGGTGTTAAAGACCGATGATTTGTCGGTTACCCGAACTCGTTTGTAACGTTCTTTCAGCTCTTTCAGTTTATCAATGGTATTTTGCATGGTTTCGGCGGTACGGTAGATACCCACGCCGCTTTCCATGGCATCACCCATCTCATTGCGGATATCCGCCGGATTTTCTGTGCCGCCGTTTTCCATCAGAGACATCGATTTTGCAACGACTTCCATACCCTGGCGATACAGAATATTGCTGTCGATATGGCTGTGTTGTTGAGCAAACAAAGCTGCTTGTTCACCGGCCACTTTGCCGAATACCACGATTTCACACAGGGAGTTTGAACCTAAACGGTTAGCGCCATGCAGACCATTCGACGCGCATTCGCCAACGGCAAACAGACCCGGCATACGGGTTGCGCCCATTCCGTCAGTTTCGATACCACCCATGGTGTAGTGAACCACAGGGCGAACCGGGATCGGCTCTTTGACCGGATCAATACCCATATAGGCACGCGCCAGTTCACAAATGAATGGTAGGCGCTCAAGCAGTTTCTTCTCACCGAGATGGCGCAGATCCAGATGCACGATATCACCGAACGGTGATTCTATCGTGCGACCACGCTGCTGTTCCTGCCAGAAAGCTTGTGACAAGCGGTCGCGCGGACCTAATTCCATGTATTTGTTTTTGGTTTCGCCGACCGGAATTTCTGGGCCTAAACCATAATCTTGCAAATAACGGTAACCGTCTTTGTTCAGCAGAATGCCGCCTTCACCGCGACAGCCTTCGGTCATCAGAATACCTGAGCCGGGTAAGCCAGTTGGATGATACTGAACGAACTCCATATCGCGCAGTGGTACACCATGACGGTAAGCCAGTGCCATACCATCACCGGTAACAATGCCACCATTGGTGTTGAAGCGATAAACGCGGCTGCCACCACCGGTGGCAATAATAACGGATTTCGCCTGAATAATACGGGTGACACCATTTTGAATATCAAAACAGACCACACCTTGCGGACGACCAT
>CAIZDF010000110.1 GCA_903931645.1 uncultured Tolumonas sp. | reverse complement strand
CCGAGCAACGGTGGCACGTCATAAACGAGGCTAAATGGCCCTAAAACCTGATTAACGACAAAAAAGGCAAATCCCATCATCACGCCTGAGATCAATCGGGCGCCCATACTGACCGAGCGTAGCGGGCCGAAAATGGTTGAAGCAGCTAGTAGCAGCATGGCAATCACGCTTAGTGGTGCTAACAATTTCCGCCAGAACTCTAACTCATAATCATTCACTTGTTGTCCGTTACTTTTCATATAACTGATGTAGTTATACAAACCTTGTGCAGACAACTCATCTGGTGATACCGATACCACACCCAGTTTGTCAGGCGTCAAATTCGTTTGCCATGTCCAGTCAGTTGGATGGTTGAACTGAATTTGTTGTTTATTCTGAAGTTGCGTTACCACCGCATCCTTTAGATGCCATATCTGTTGTTTATAATTGGCTTGTGGTGAACGAACAACTTCCTGTAATTCACCATTATCGTTAAACCGGTACATCGTCAGGTCATGCAGACTACCATCACGAAATAGTGCGCCAATACTGATGAAACGGTTGCCTTCTTTGATCCATACGCCATAAGTTGAAGCCGTAATTTTCCCACCCGTCAGTGCTTCGGTTTTAAGATCATGGGCTTTTTGCTCGCCGAGAGGAGCCACATATTCGCCAAGTAACATAACTAAAAACATGACTGGAATAACGGTCTTTAGTGCAGATAAAACAATACGGGTACGCGATAACCCAGTGGCTTGCAGAACTACCAATTCACTGCTGCTGGCCAGTTGGCCAAGGCCAATCACACCACCTAACAGTGCCGCCATAGGGAAAAACAGCACGATATCACTGGGTGTTATATAGAGAACACGCAAAATGGCACTCATCGTGGTGTAATTACCTTCACCCACCCGCTGTAATTGATCGACAAATTTGATCAATGAAGACAGGCCTACCAGCGTGACGGTACACATCAAAATAGCGAGCAGTATGGTGCGTCCGATGTAACGGTCGAGAATACCAAACATCAGCATTTCTCCTTATGCCAAAACAAGCGAATACGTTGCCATAAGCGTGTATTGGCAAAGTTCATCGGCACAGCGAAGAACAATGTAAATAACAAAGGCTGAAGATATAAACCTGGCATGGCAGGAAGTTGTCCTTTTTCTACCGCAGATTCGCCAGCACTGAGCAACAAGAAATAACTGAGATAGAGCAAAACCGCAGGCAGCAGTTTGGCATAACGGCCTTGGCGTGGGTTAACCATCGCCATTGGCACTGCAATTAATGTTAAGATTGGAATCGATAACGGTAAGGCGATGCGCCACTGCCATTCGGCAATTTCTTTCGTATCTGTGCTGTGATAGAGCTGTTGCGAAGGAATGGCTCCAGATTTACGACTTGATGGTTCGATGTCTTTACGTTGGATCTGCGCTTTGTATTGCGTAAATTCTGCAACGCTAAATTCAGTTGCAGGCGGAGTACCCGCATAGCGTTTGCCATTGTTCAATGTCACCCACGGAATACCTTTCTCATCCGTGGTTAGATTGCCATCACTGGCTACAATAATGGCGGCTTCTTCCGGCTTATCGCTGTGTTGCAACAGAAATATCCGCTGCAGACTGCGGCCGCTTTTCTGCACATCTTCAACATAAGCGACGAGTTTGCCATCATCCAGGCTGAGAAAACGACCACTTTCCAGTGGTACCGCCAATGGATCTGATTTTGCTTCATCCAATAGTTGCGTTTGCTTTTCCCGCGCCATTGGTGCCAGCCACATAGTGTTGGTTACAGCAACTGCTGTCGTCAGGAAGGCCAGCACTAAGCTGACTTTCATGATATAGCCAGGGCCAACACCAATAGCACGTAATACCGTCATTTCACTGTCGGCATATAAGCGGCCATGTGCAAACAAAATGGCAATAAATAAACTGATGGGTAACAGCAATAAACCCATGTAAGGAATGTTGAGCAGCATCAATTGACCAATCAATGATACTGGAATGGAACCATCTGCAGCTTTCGATAAAGTCCGGATGAATTGCTGACTGGTAAAAATCAGTAGCAGGATCAGCAGGATTGAAAGCTGCGTTTTGAGTGTTTCTTTAAATATATAACGGAAAACTATCACGCAGGCCTCGGGAAAACTTGTAATTACTGGCGAATCGCTAAAAAATAGTTGCCTTAATTCCATTTTATGATGTTTTGCGTACCGAACCTGTTCATCCTGAACGGGTGGGTCGGCCTCTATTATCGACCAATCGGTGGGCTTTGTCTTTAGTAGCAAGGAGTCCTCATGGAATTCGGCGTTAAAAGCGGCAGCCCGGAGAAGCAGCGCAGTGCCTGTATCGTGGTTGGAGTATTCGAACCTCGTCGGTTATCTGCGGTGGCGGAGCAACTGGATCGCGTCAGCGATGGTTATCTGAGTTCGTTGTTGCGTCGTGGTGATCTGGAGGGTAAAACCGGCCAGATGTTGTTGCTGCATCAAGTTCCCGGGGTGTTGAGTGAACGGGTGTTGCTGGTGGGGTGTGGGAAAGAGCGTGAGCTGGATGAGCGTCAGTTCAAGCAGATCATTCAAAAAACTATCAGCACACTGAATGAAACCGGATCGATGGAAGCGGTCTGCTTTTTGACAGAATTACATGTCAAAGGACGGGATGCCTACTGGAAAGTAAGACAAGCGGTCGAAACTGCGCAAAACAGTCTTTACACGTTTGATCAATTTAAGACTAATAAGGCGGAATTACGTCGTCCGCTGCGTAAACTGGTGTTTAACGTGGCGACGCGTCGTGAGCTGTCGATTGGTGAAAAAGCGATTGCGCATGGTTTAGCAGTATCGAACGGTATGAAAATTTGCCGTGATGTCGCTAACATGCCGCCTAATATATGTACGCCAGCTTATCTGGCATCACAGGCGCGTCGTCTGGCGGATAGTAGCCAATACATCACTACTAAGGTGATTGGCGAACAGCAAATGGCCGAGCTGGGTATGAATGCTTATCTGGCAGTGGCGCGTGGTTCGTCTAACGAAGCCATGATGTCAGTGATGGAATATAAAGGCCATCCAGATGCCAAACCATTGGTCTTGGTAGGGAAAGGGCTGACATTCGACTCGGGTGGTATTTCGATCAAACCGGCTGATGGCATGGATGAGATGAAATACGACATGGGCGGTGCGGCTTCAGTATTAGGCACCATGACCGCACTGGCTGAGCTGAAACCGCCGATCAATGTGATCGGGGTGTTGGCGGGTGCGGAGAATATGCCTGACGGTAAAGCTTACCGCCCGGGCGATATTCTGACCTCGATGTCAGGCCAGACCATTGAAGTATTAAATACCGATGCGGAAGGGCGTCTGGTATTGTGTGACGTTCTCACTTATGTGGAACGCTTTGAGCCGGAATCTGTGATTGATATCGCGACGCTAACCGGCGCTTGCGTGATTGCGCTCGGTAGTCATGCCAGTGGTTTGATGTCGAATCATAACCCGCTGGCGCATGAATTGCTGAACGCATCGGAATTGTCAGGCGACAAAGCGTGGCGTTTACCGCTGTGGGATGAATATCAGGAACAGATCGAAAGTCCGTTTGCTGATATGGTGAACACCGGTGGTCGTCCGGCAGGTGCCATTACTGCAGGCGCATTCCTGAGTCGTTTCACGAAAAAATATAACTGGGCGCATCTGGATATTGCCGGAACCGCCTGGAAATCAGGTAAAGAGAAAGGTTCGACCGGACGTCCGGTGCCATTGCTGACGCAGTTCTTGTTGAACCGCGCTGGCGTAGAAGTCGACGATTAAGACAGTCGGCCCATTAAGACGGAAATAGGATAGGGCGGTCACGCCCTTTTACTGCATGCCACATGTCACTTTTTATTTACTGCCGGATGACACTGCAACCACGCCGCTGAACAATGGTTTAAGCCACGCGGTGGCGGTGTTAGCTTGCCAGTTAACGACAGTGCGATTCCGCCAAAATCAGACGCTGTTTTTATTGGCGCAGACACAAGCACAGGCTGAGCAGTTAGACGAAATGCTGTGGCAGCAAGATCCGAATAGTTTTGTGCCACATGGTCTTTCTGATGAGGCTACGGTGACACAAGCCCCTGTTGAGATTGGCACTGGTATGCCAAAGCGCAGTCGACAGGTGCTCATTAATTTGGCCGATAGCATTCCGCCATTTGCTAATCGTTTTGCTCAGATCATTGATTTCGTTCCTGCAGATGAATCACAAAAACAACAGGCGCGCGACCGCTATAAGCAATATCGGGCGCTGGGTTTCACGCTGGAGACGGTGCCTGCACCGACACTCCCATAAGACAGATGAAGACAGATGGAAAAGACGTTTAATCCAAACGCCATTGAACAGGCGATGTACCAGCACTGGGAAGAACAGGGCTATTTCAAACCAAGCGGCGACACCAGCAATGGTAGCTACTGTATCGTGATCCCGCCGCCAAACGTGACGGGCAGCCTGCACATGGGTCATGCGTTCCAGCAGACCATCATGGATTCGCTGATCCGTTATCAGCGTATGCTGGGCAAAAACACATTGTGGCAGGCGGGTACTGACCATGCCGGTATTGCGACCCAGATGGTGGTGGAGCGTAAGATCGCTGCCGAAGAGGGCAAAACGCGCCACGATTATGGCCGTAATGCCTTCATCGACAAGATTTGGCAGTGGAAAGAAGAGTCTGGTGGCACCATCACCCGTCAAATGCGTCGTTTAGGCGCTTCTGTGGATTGGGATCGT
>CAIZDF010000109.1 GCA_903931645.1 uncultured Tolumonas sp. | reverse complement strand
CCCAGAGGATAATTGCCCCAGCACGCTTATCTGTTTTTCGGTGATGCCGAGTTCTTCTTCCATCTCGCGAATAGCGGTCATCTGCAAAGAGGTATCTGTGTTGTCTTTTCTGCCACCCGGAAAACAAACCTGTCCTGGGTGATGGCGCAGCTGCCAGCTTCGTTGCGTGAACAATACTGTCCAGCCATCAGAGCGCAGAATAATCGGTATTAACACCGCTGCATCGTGTGTTCCCGGATGAATATCAACCGGCGTCAACGGCGCATTTTGTAATAAGAAACGATTCAGAAAGTGTTCAGTTCGGCTCATGATATGACTGTTCCAGAATCGGCAATATCTTCGCTAATTTATCAAAGGTTTCCTGATATTCAGCGTTTGCATTAGAATCAGCAACGATACCGCCACCAGCCCAGACATAAAGTTGTTGATGCCATGCGATCAGGGTGCGAATGGTGATGCTGGAATCCATGCGTCCATGTCGGCTGATATAAAACATGCTGCCACAATAGGCCGAACGGCGGTGTGGTTCGAGCTCTTCAATAATTTCCATCGCACGGACTTTGGGGGCACCAGTGATCGAACCACCAGGAAAACAGGCTTCGAGCAGTTCAACTGCGCTGTATTGATCGGCTAATGAACTGGTCACGGTCGAAACCAGATGGTGTACGGCCTTGAATGACTCAACATCAAACAGTTTGGGCACACGCACTGTGCCCGGTTTAGACACCCGGCCTATATCGTTACGTAACAGGTCAACAATCATCAGATTTTCCGCCCGATCTTTCGGCGAGTTTTGTAGTTCAGTGATACTGGCCTGATCCGCGCGTGGATCAACAAAACGAGGGCGTGTTCCCTTAATCGGTTTAGTTTCAATTTCGCGATTATTGAGCGCCAGAAAGCGTTCTGGCGATAAGCTGAGAATTGCAGCTTCAGGCAGACGCATAAATGCAGAAAATGGTGCCTGATTCACTTGTGCTAACTGGCAATAGGCTTGCCATTCATCGCCTGCATAATGAGCGTGAAAGCGCTGAGTCAGATTAATCTGGTAACAATCACCAGCGCGCAGATAGCGTTGAATTGCGTTAAATCTCTCAGTATAGGCAGCTTGAGAAAGGTTAGACTGCCAGCTTGATGTAAGGCTGAATGGTTTTGGTTTTGCGGCCACTTGCTGCTGCCACCAACCCCATCGTTTTTCCATTTGTTCTTCAGAGCCGTAAACTAAGAAATACATCTGTTGGGTCTGGTGATCAACGATCCATGCCCAGTCATAAATACCAACGGCCAGTTCAGGTAAATTGATATCACGTTCAGCTTGTACCGGAATTTTTTCAATACGACGACCTAAGTCATATCCCAATAGGCCGATAGCGCCGCCGATAAACGGTAATTCGCCGTGATAGAGCACATCTGGCCCAAAATGACGGTGTTGAATTTCTTTCAATAACTGTAACGGCGCAGCTTTGGAATATTCCGTATGCTCACCTTCCGTGATCGTGGTGATATCGACCGTTGTTTGCAGCGTGGCTATCGGGTCAGCCGAAAAAATATCAAACCGGCTATCAATATGGTCAGAGCTGGCAGATTCTAATAACACCGCCCATGGCAGATGAGCAACCTTGGCGAACATTAGTTGTGTGGTTGATTGAATTGGAAATGTTTTTAGCTGAAATAATGATGACATGCGATAGAAAACACGATGTTACATGGCAGGGTTGATTGGCAAAGCGTATCATAAGAGCGCTTTTGTAACGAATAAATCTAATCATTTGTAGCCGATGTCTGATGTGAGAAAACATCTTGTTTGTTGGAAAAAGAGCTCACACCAGCTTGAAGTTAATCTGAATGCTAAACTGGTAAACAGAGCACTAAAACAAAGAGAATAACAATGTCGAGTCCACTGGTTTATTTGGTAGAAGACAGTGAAATGCTGTCCATGCTCTATCAAGATTATTTACGTGCTGAACCCTACCAAATCAAGGCATTTCGTCTCGGTCAGGATGGGTTGGATGCGTTGAAAGAGCAACCGCCGCAGGTACTGTTGCTTGATCTGGAATTACCCGACATGGATGGTATGGCGCTGCTGCGCTACGTGAGTGAACAAGGATTGCCAACCAGTGTAGTGGTGATAACGGCACATGGTTCCGTTGATATTGCTGTTGAAGCGATGCGACACAGTGCATTTGATTTTTTGACCAAACCGTTTGATGGGAAACGTTTGTGCACGACGGTGCGCAATGCCGCTAAACACCAGCAATTAGCCTCACTGGTGGATACTTACCGTGCCAATTATGACCACTCAGGTTTTGGTGGTTTTATCGGTAGTTCACTGTCGATGCAAGCGGTTTACCGCATATTGGAAAGTGCCGCACCGAGTAAAGCAACAGTCTTTATTACCGGGGAAAGTGGTACCGGCAAAGAAGTTTGCGCAGAAACATTACACAAAATTAGCCCACGTAAAGATCAACCACTGGTCGTTTTAAATTGTGCGGCTATTCCGCGCGATTTGATCGAAAGTGAGATTTTCGGTCATGTTAAAGGCGCTTTTACTGGCGCACAAAGTGATCGGGAAGGCGCGGCATCCCGTGCGAATGGCGGCACATTGTTCCTCGATGAAATCTGCGAAATGGAATTGGATTTACAATCCAAATTATTACGCTTTATTCAAACAGGCACATTCCAGCGGGTTGGTGGCAGCAAACTGGAAAGCGTAGATGTGCGCTTTGTTTGTGCAACAAATCGTGACCCGATTGCTGAAGTGCAGGCTGGGCGTTTCCGCGAAGATCTCTATTACCGTTTACATGTTATACCGGTGGCGTTACCACCGTTGCGGGAACGGGGTGATGATGTGCTGGCGATCGCCCGAAATTTCCTGCGGCAATTTGTCACAGAAGAGAATAAACATTTTTCTGATTTCAGCCCCGAGTCTGCTCAAATGATGCTGAATTACGAATGGCCTGGCAACGTGCGGCAATTGCAGAACGTGATCCGTAATGTGGTCGTTTTGCATGATGGTGATCGCGTGTTACCGACTATGTTTCCGCCACCACTGAACTCTGTGCCAGTAACTGTGATTCCACAAAAAGCAGCCGCAGCCGCGCCACTTGTGGTTGTGAACAGCATGGAAACAATCCGCCCCATGTGGTTGGTAGAAAAAGAAACCATCGAAAATGCAATTGCAGCATGCGATGGCAATATTCCTCAGGCAGCAACACTACTTGAGTTGAGCCCATCGACTATCTATCGCAAACGACTGGCATGGCAATCGACGTGAAAGTCATAGCGTATTTTGATGGTGATGAGGTCGGGATATGAAAAGTGTGCTGGTGTCAGATGGAGTGTCTCAGTTACAACTTGAATTGCAGTTAATGAATGATGACCCTGAGATCAAGTTCATTATGATGCTGCTGGCGTCACAGACAGACATTGCTCATGATGAGATCAACAATCTCTTGGTGATTAACCCCAAACCTATCATCGGCGGCATTTTTCCCTATGTTCTATATGGTAAATCGTTGCTGACGGCAGGCGTTGTATTAATTGGGTTTGCTTGTTCATTCAGCATGGCGGTTATTCCTGAGTTAAGTAAAACGGTCGAGATAGAAACGGAATTACAAAAACAACTTCCTTGGCAAAACATGGAGCGGGGAACGCTGTTTACCTTTGTGCATGGTATGAGTTCAGGCGTTCAGCGATTAGTTGATGGTTTATTTAATCAATATGGTCTTGAGATCAACTATATCGGTGGTGGTTGTGGCACCTTGCAAAAACTGGATCAGCCTTGTGTATTAACGCCACAAGGTATTTTACAAGACGCGGCGCTGTTATTAATGGCTGATATCACCAGTGGTATTGGTGTCGCACATGGCTGGCAATCTATTTCGCGCGCTTTTAAAGTCACTGAAGTAGAGGGCAATGAAATCATCTCGATTGATTGGCGTCCGGCAGCTGATGTGTATCGTAATGTGGTCGAAGATCATTCGGGCCTGCGGTTTTGCGAAATTCCATTTTCAGAAATTGCCCGCGCATATCCTTTTGGTATTGCCAAACTCGCCGATGAGCTGGTGATCCGTGATCCAATTGCGCTTAAAGGTCATCGTATTGTTTGTGTTGGTGAAGTGCGGCGTGGCTCGTATGTGCATGTGATGCATGGTAAACCAGATTATGTTTCGGCTGCTGCGGGTCGGGCTCGTCAGCGAGCGATGGAGAATCTGAAAGGTCGCACACCACGTCTGATGTTGTTTATGGATTGTATTTCGCGTGTTTTATTTCTGGGGGAATTATTTGCCAGGGAAATCACACATGTGTCGATGAATGATGTTCCTCTTGCCGGGGCCCTGACGTTAGGGGAGATAGCCAATAGCGGCTATGATTACCTGGAACTCTATAACAAAACTTCTGTAGTAGGATTGCTGGCCAGTGATACGTCAGGGATTAATTGAACAAGAAGTATTGCATGAAATCGCCATGTCGATTGGTGAAAGCATTGAGCTGGAAAAAATGCTGGCAGAATGCATCCCAGTCTTCTTGCGAGGGTTAGGCTGCGCTTCGGCAGTTGTTTTGTTGCGCGATGAACAAGACGATTTTTATACACCAACCTACATCTTGCCACGCGCGGCAGTCCGTAATCATTATTTGCACCAGGCGATTAACCGCTCGTTAGAATGTCTGACAAATCACGATATTTTACCTACACCACTTTGTTATTTTGAGTCAGCCGGTCTGTTTTATTATGCCTGGCCGATCCAGGATTATGGCGCGTTGTTGTTAGGCCGAAGCTCACCGTTTCGTGAAGCTTTGTTTCGTGAAATTGTCCCGCTGGTTAATAAACTGGCGTTAGCCTTGAATAGTTGTCGCCAATATCAGCGCTTAAAATTGGCACAACAGAGCATGATCCAAGCAAGAGATGATGCTCAAGCGGCTAATAAAGCTAAAAGCCACTTTTTGGCTACCATGAGTCATGAAATCCGCACGCCACTGAACGCAGTGATCAACCTCTCTGAATTACTGCTTGAGACGCATTTAGATGAGCGTCAACGTAAATTGACGCAGGGGGTTTGTGAAGGTGGTCGTTCATTATTACAACTAGTTAACGATGTATTGGATTTTTCCCGTATCGAAGCGGGTCGATTGGAATTAGTCGCCACATCATTCAAGCTGCATGATTTATTGGATGGATTAGCTGCTTTGTTTGAAAAAGAAGCGCTGATGAAAAAACTGCATTTCGGTTTGAGTATCGGGGATAACATTCCTGAGGTTGTTTCTGCCGATCCATCACGGCTGCGTCAAATATTACAAAACCTGTTAGCCAATGCCATTAAATTCACCGAAACCGGCAGTGTGAACATCTCTGTGCGCATGTTACCTGAGGATCAGCATAAATTAGATTCTGTGCCGATGATGGTGTTTCATATCAGTGATACGGGCATCGGTATTTCCAGACAAGACCAACTCCGATTGTTTCAAGAATTCTCGCAAGTAGACACTAATCTCGATCGTCGTTTTGGCGGCTCGGGGCTTGGGCTGGCAATCACGGCCCGACTGGTCATGCTGATGGGTGGAAAAATCGGCTGTCACTCGGTTTCTGGCGTTGGCAGTACTTTCTGGTTTACGTTGCCGGTGAAAACCAGCGGTGTTGTGCATGAAAAAAGTTCGGTAGGTGAGATGGAGTTATTACCTATCACCGCATTGTTAGT
>CAIZDF010000108.1 GCA_903931645.1 uncultured Tolumonas sp. | reverse complement strand
GATCTTGTCGTCTTTATTGATATCGGATCTGAGGGTAAAGATCAATAGGAGTTCACCCGTTTTTTGTGCTGAACTCCATTTTAATCATGTCACTATGACAACCTTATGAACCTTTCTTTACAAAACGGCGATACTGACCTACCACTGCGGCACCAACCATAGCCAGTAAACCAAAGATGCCGAAGCTACCGCCGCCACTACTGCTGCTAGCACCGTAGTCAAATACAGGTAACTGGTTGGATACAACATACGTTGAAGGCACATCACCACTGCTGAATGCATAGTTTTTTGTCAATTTAACAACAACATTTGTACCATTACTCAATGTTGACCAATCAGTGTAATTATCAAAACGACGAGCAGACGCAACTATCGCTCCGTCATCAGTAATACCATTTGCATATTCGATGTAGTAATACTTGTCGTTCTGAACACATGATTTAGCGCTTGCACTATCCAAGCCACAAATTAGGTCATTAATCGCGTAACGATTACCTGTACCAATATTATAAAGGAAGGCCTCCTGTAAACGGGAAACCGAACCATATACAGGCTGACTAGTAACACTACGTTCATCTGTCCAGCCAACAACTTGGTCGTTATTATTTACAGCCGCGGCTTCTGAGTTAACACCTGAAGTAGTAATTGGGGTTGTGGTGCTAGAAATAGCTCCTGAAGAGGATGAGTATTTAGCGATGAACATCTTCGTTGGATAGTTTCTGCTTTCTTTTGCTCTATATGTACGGTTACCAGCTATATAACCATTAGAATTAACACCAACTGCCCAGCTATTATCGATTGTATAATCGCTATTAGTTCCAGGATTATCGCTGTCGTTTGCAAAGACTAAAGAAGTTGTCGGTGTTGTGCTTAATGAACCATCGCCTAAATTCCAGAATGCAGCCACATTTTTCGGTAAACTGCTTGTTGAACCAACACCATACCCAACAGTCGCTGAATATCCGACAGCAATATATTCAGAACCAACTTTCGCTGCTCCCATTGCACTGGCAGTGTAAGGATAACTTGTTGATGTAGATGTATTGTGTGAAGCAGATAACGTCGATACGCCTAAAGTACCCGTAGAGCCAACCAACCAAAACGCAGCTTGAGTCTCATAACCAGGACAATAAGAGCTATACGTCTGAATTTCTGAATTGCCGTTATAGCAATAACTATATGCTGTAGCCTTTTGTGCTCCAGCCGTACCAACAACAAGATAATTCGAACCAACCGGTACAATGTCATAAGCTGATGCGAAAGCATAGCCAGTACCATTGACTAAACTCAGATAAGTCGTGGTAGATGGCAATGTGGCCACCGCCTCACGGCTATGCGAAGCAAAACTCATATAACCTGCTGACGTGATCGCGGAGGTATCGGAGCCATACTTGGTTACAATCCCTGCAGATTCAGCCGTGACAGCCGATGACGTTACATTAAAAGTCTGATCTACATTTGAGCTTAGATCAGAGAACCAAGTCGCAGCCCAATTAGACGTTTCCAAATAATTTTTACAAGTAGTACTGGATAGAAGAGCGGTACAGCCATTTTCATAACGAAAACGATGTGCCAGATCCATTGCACTTGGCGACATATGAAAATAATGATACCAATCGCTTTTCACCGCTAAGCTGGCAATTTCAGTTCCATCACCAGAAATGCTTAATGCCCATGGGCCATAGTTAGCACTTCCTATGTTTGCAGCAGTAACAACCTCTGAGATTGAATAAAACGGATCCTGAGCTGCAGCAGATACAGCACCTGCCATCAAGAATGGCAACATAGCTGCAATTTTTGTCATTTTCATTAGACACTATTCCTCGTTCTTCATCGCTTCCAGCTCTTCCCAGCGGGCGAAAGCCTGTTCCAAATTCAATTCAGCTTGTTGTAAGGCATCTAATATTTCTTTGGTGCGCTCTACTGGCAAACTGAAAAAGTCAGGTTGATTGATCTGAGATTGTATTGAGTCAATTTTCGCTTCTAATTGTTCCAGTTGAAGTGGTAATCCGTCCAGTTCTGACTGCAACTTATACGAAAGTTTACGAGTTTTTTTCGCTATTGCGGGTTTTTCTTCTTTATCACGTACATCCGATGTGTTTTTTACTACTGGTGCTGATGCAACTACTTTTGCTGACTGCTGTTGACGAGTAGCCATCACATCGGCAAAACCACCGACATAAGGCGTGATCCGGCCATCGCCTTCAAACAACCAGCTATGCGTTACGGTGTTATCAATGAAGCGTCGATCATGGCTGACTAACAATAATGTGCCTTGATATTCCGCCAGCAACTCTTCCAGCAACTCAAGTGTTTCGATATCCAGATCGTTGGTTGGTTCGTCAAGGATCAGCAGGTTACATGGTTTCAGAAATAGCTTCGCCAGTAATAAGCGGTTTTTTTCGCCGCCAGAAAGCGCTTTAACAGGGGTCATCGCCCGTTTCGGTTCGAACAGAAAATCCTGCAAATAACCGAGAATATGACGACGACGACCGGCAAAATCGACTTCCTGACGACCATCAGCCACGTTATCCATCACTGTTTTTTCCAGATCGAGCTGTTGACGATACTGGTCAAAATAAGCAACTTCCAGCTTGGTGCCACAATATAAAGAGCCGCTATCCGGCTGAAGATCACCCAGCAATAATTTAATGAGTGTTGTTTTACCACAGCCATTCGGGCCAATCAGGGCGATTTTATCGCCGCGCATGACTCGGAAATCAAAATTACGGATCAGTGATTTGCCTTCGATGCTGTAATTGACACCCTCACCTTCAAAGATAATTTTTCCAGAGCGAACCGCTTCATCCAGTTGAATTTTAGAAGTTCCAACTTTTTCACGACGCTCGCCGCGTTCCATACGTAATGCTTTCAGTGCCCGAACTCGACCTTCATTACGGGTACGGCGCGCTTTTACGCCTTGTCGGATCCAGACCTCTTCCTGCGCCAGCTTTTTATCAAATTGGGCATTTTTCAGCTCTTCAACCCGTAACCACTCTTCTTTGCCTGCCAGATAGGCATCGTAGTTTCCTGGCCATGACGTTAATACGCCACGGTCCAGATCGACGATACGAGTTGCCATCCGCTGGATGAATTCACGGTCGTGGCTGATAAAGACAATGGCGCCTTTGTATTGACGCAGGAAATCTTCAAGCCAGGCGATCGAATCGATGTCCAAATGGTTGGTTGGCTCATCAAGCAGCAGTAGATCTGGCTCATTAACCAGCGCACGGGCTAATGCAACCTTACGCAGCCAGCCGCCAGATAAATCCGCTAATGACGTATCGGCAGTCAGAGATAACAAGCTGAGGATCTGGCTGATCCGTGTGTCGAACTGCCAGCCTTGTTGCTGATCGAGCTGTTCTTGCAATTCACTCAGACGACGCATGACACGGTCGTCGTCATGGTGATCAGCCAATAGTGTGAGTTGGTGGTGATAATCGGCCAAGATCTTGCCCAGTTCAGCCACACCATCAGCGACATAGTCATAAACAGTAGCTGATTCCGTTTGTGGCGGATCTTGCTCCAGACGGGCAATTTTCAGATCCTGTAAATGCGTGACAGCACCATCATCAAGCAGAACTTCACCACTGATCACTTTCATCAGGGTGGATTTGCCTGCACCATTCCGACCAACCAGACACAACCGCTCACCAGACTCGATGTGTAATTCCACATGGTCTAATAGCGGCGCAGCACTGTATGAGAGATACCCTTGCTGAATAGAATAAATAGCCATGATGATTAAGCTTGCTCCTGCGATACGTCAGTCTTTGGGGCATGACGGATCAACCAGCTGTTATGGATATGTGGGTTACGCGCGAAATCTTTGGGTAAGGTTTTGGCGCTAATATTTTCGGCGACTAAACCCAATTCAGCGAGACCATTAAAATCCATTTTGAACTGACGTTTGTTGTTTGAGAAAACAATCAACCCGTCTGGGTTCAGAATTTTCTTCAGCATCGCCATGACATCAATATGATCGCGTTGAACATCAAACGTATCATCCATACGTTTGGAGTTCGAGAAGGTTGGCGGATCGATGAAGATCAGATCAAACGTCTGCTCGCAATGACGCAACCAATCTAAGCAATCTGCCTGTTCGAACTTATGCTGCCAACTCGTTAAGCCATTGTGACGCATGTTATCGCGCGCCCAATTCAGATAGGTGCGGGACATATCCACTGTCGTGGTAGTCCGCGCGCCGCCGAGTGCGGCATGCACAGTGGCAGTACCGGTATAAGAGAATAGATTGAGGAAGTCTTTTCCTTTTGCCATT
>CAIZDF010000107.1 GCA_903931645.1 uncultured Tolumonas sp. | reverse complement strand
TACTGCTTTTACCGGAGAGCCTGTTCATCTGGAAGGATTGGTCAATGTAAATGGCCGGTATTATGAAAATTCGCTGTATTCACCATGCCGCGGGCAATTCGCCTGTATTTTTACCGATATCACTGATCGCAAATTAGCGGAAGAGCAAATACGTCAACTCAATGCTGAATTAGAAGTCCGTGTTGAGCAACGCACCACCGAACTCAAAGCGGCTAATCAGGAATTGGACGCCTTTGCTTACGCCGTTTCTCACGATTTGCGGGCACCGCTGCGTGCCATGAGCGGTTTTTCTCAAGCATTAACCGAAGATTATGGTGAGCAATTAAATGACGAAGCGCGTGATTATCTGAATGAAATCAATGCTGCCAGCCGTCGAATGGGTGACTTGATTGATGGCATATTGACGTTATCGCGTTGTACGCGTGGTGAGTTACGTCGTGACGATGTCGACATCTCCAAAATGGCAACACGGCTGCTGGAAGAAATGTCTCATTCTGATCCTGAACGGAAAGTGTCATGGCGAGTAGATGATAAGCTGAAAGCTTACGGCGATGAGCGTATGTTGGAAGCAGTAATGCGTAATTTGCTGGGTAATGCCTGGAAATACAGTGCTAAAAAACCAGATGCCAACATCCGTGTTTTTGCTGACTCCCAGATTCATGATGGGATGTCAGGTTTCTGTGTTGCAGATAACGGCGCAGGCTTTGATATGGCGGATGCCGATCGCCTGTTTAAACCATTCCAACGTCTGCATCGGCAAGATGAATTTTCGGGAATTGGCGTCGGTTTGGCAACGGTGCAACGTATTATTCATCGACACGGCGGTCACATTGAGGCCATTGCAAAACCAGGCGACGGCGCGACTTTTTGTTTCACTTTACCGACGGGGTCTGAGATGGAGAATAAAGCATGAGCATATTACTGGTTGAAGATAATCCGCAGGATGAAAAGCTCATCTTACGTTCGCTAAAAAAAATGAATCTGGCGAATAAGATTGATGTCGCGCGCGATGGTCAACAAGCATTGGATTATCTTTTTCAGGAAAATGAATTTGCTAGCCTGAAAGGCGATCCATTACCTACCGTGGTTTTACTGGATATTAATTTGCCGCGCGTGAATGGCTTAGATGTGTTAGCCAGATTGCGTAATAACCCGCGTACTAAATTATTACCTGTTGTAATTTTAACTTCCTCCGATGATGAACGAGACCGTCTCAGAAGTTATGAGCATGGCGCTACTAGCTTTGTTAATAAACCACTGGAATTCAGTGAGTTTGCAGAAACAGTCGCCCGATTAGGGGGTTATTGGCTGATCACCAACAAGCCCGCACCGACTGGAATCTGAACGTATGAAGAATAATCTGTCAATTCTCGCTATTGAAGATTCATCGGCTGATTTCCGCCTGATCGAACGACACTTGCGGGTGGCTGGTTTAAACGCGCAATGCACTCGAATTGAAACTATCGAGGAACTGAACCAAGCGTTAGATACTGGTGGCTGGGATATTATTCTGTCTGATTACAGTGTGCCGCAACTAAATTTCGAAAACGATTTAATGCTAATTCATCAACGCTTACCTGATACGCCTGTGATTTTAGTGTCGGGCAGTATTGGTGAAGAAAAAGCGGTTGAATTGCTGAAGTTGGGCGTATGGGATTTCCTGTTAAAAGATAATCTGACGCGGCTAGTGCCATCGATTGAACGTTGTTTGCGAGAAGTTAGTGATCGTTTTGCGAGAAAAACAGCAGAAAAAGAACTCAGTGAACAACAACAATTATTAACTGTGGTGGTTGAAGGCTCAACTGATGCGATCTTTGTCAAAGACTTACAGGGCCGTTATTTATTAGTAAATCAAGCTGCAGCCCAATTTGTTGGTAAGCCTGTCGATCATATTATTGGTCATGATGATGGTTTCATTTTTCCACCTTCCATTGCGGCTGAAATAATGACCATTGATCGGTCAATTATGGATTCTGGTAAAAAACAAACTCATGAAGAAATCATTACTCTGCTTTCTGGAGAGCAACTCATATTTCAAGTGACGAAAGGACCAATGCTTGATCACAACGGACAGGTGTCAGGGTTATTTGGTATTTCTCATAACATCACGGAACGAAAAAAACGTGAACTAGCATTGATAGACAGTGAAACCCGTTTTTCTACCGTCTTCCATAAAAATCCACTGGCGATAGGCATTAGTAATTATGCTTCCGGCCAATTTATTGATGTTAATGAAGCATTTCTGCAATTGTTTGGTTATGAGCGAGATGAGGTCATTGGGCGCACAGCTCTAGAACTTAATTTTTGGCTGCATCCAGAAGAAAAAATACGTTTATTTTCTTCTTTGCGGGAAAACGGACAAATAAAAAATCAGGAATGAAGGTTTAGGCATAAATCGGGGGAAACGGGGGATTTATTGCTTTCTGCTGAGCTGATTAATATCGGTGGCGAACAATGCGTATTACGCATGTTGTCTGATATTACGGAAGAAAAGAAAGCAGAAAGAGTAATTGATTATCTGGCTCATCATGATGCGCTGACCGGATTACCTAACCGTCTGTTAGCTCGCGATAGAGCACAGCAAATGATCGCTGCTGCTAAAAGAGATGGACATAAAATAGCCTTATTGTTTATGGATTTGGATAATTTCAAATAGATTAATGATTCGTTGGGGCATGCAAGTGGCGATGCGTTATTAGAGGTGAGTGCTCATCGTTTACGGGAATCAACTCGCGGAACTGACACTGTCAG
>CAIZDF010000106.1 GCA_903931645.1 uncultured Tolumonas sp. | reverse complement strand
ATTAAAGATTTACGGACTGGGGTGGAAACACGCAATACCCAATCGGTACTCGATGGCGATCTGGACAAATTTATTGAAGCCAGCCTGAAATCAGGGCTGTAATCCAAGCAGGAATCATCATGTCAGAACAAAACCAAACCCCAGAAGTAGAACTGGACGTTCAAGAATTTAACAACGAAATGACGCAACGCCGCTCTAAATTGGCGGAACTGCGTACCAAAGGCAATCCGTTCCCGAACGATTTCCGTCGTGACCAGATCGCTTCTGATATTCACTCCGCTTTCGGTGACAAAACCAAAGAAGAGCTGGAAGCTGAAAAACATTTCGTGAAAATTGCGGGTCGTATCATGACTCGTCGCGTGATGGGTAAAGCGGCATTTGCAACTCTGCAAGACATGGGCGGCAAGGTTCAGATCTACGTGACCCGTGATGATCTGCCGGAAGGTTTCTATAACGAACAGTTCAAAAAATGGGATCTGGGCGATATCGTTGGCGTGGAAGGTTACATGTTCCGCACTAATACCGGTGAGCTGTCTGTGCACACCACCGGCATTCGTCTACTGACCAAAGCACTGCGTCCATTGCCAGAAAAACATAAAGGTCTGACTGACCAGGAAGCGCGCTGCCGTCAGCGTTACCTTGATCTGATCGCCAATGAAGAATCACGTCGCACCTTCCTGATCCGTAATCAGGTAATGAACGGTATCCGTAACTTCCTGAACAACAAAAACTTCATGGAAGTGGAAACTCCGATGATGCAGGTGATTCCAGGTGGCGCGTCTGCACGTCCGTTTGTGACACACCACAATGCACTGGATATCGATATGTACCTGCGTATCGCACCAGAATTGTATCTGAAGCGTCTGGTAGTGGGTGGCTTCGAGCGTGTGTATGAAGTGAATCGTAACTTCCGTAACGAAGGTATCTCTGTTCGTCATAACCCTGAATTCACCATGCTGGAATTCTACATGGCGTATGCAGACTATAATGATCTGATGGATCTGACCGAAGAGATGCTGCGTACATTGGCGCAAGACATTCACGGCACCACCAAGATCCGTTATGCCAAAGAAGGCGAAGAAGGCATCGAAATCGACTTCGGCCAGCCATTTGCTCGCATGACCATGGTTGAGTCTATTCTAAAATACGGTAACGACGTTAAAGCAGAAGAGCTGACTACGCTGGAAGGCGCTATCGCAGTGGCGAAACGTCATCACGTTGAGCTGATGAAGAGCTGGGAACTGGGCCATGTGATCACCGCGATTTTCGAAGAAACCGCAGAACACATGCTGTTACAGCCAACCTTTATCACTGAATACCCAGCAGCGGTATCACCTCTGGCGCGTCGTAACGACAATAACCCAGATGTGACCGACCGTTTTGAATTCTTCATCGGTGGTCGTGAGCTGGCGAACGGCTTCTCTGAGCTGAACGATGCTGAAGATCAGGCAGAACGCTTCCAGGCACAGGTTGCCCAGAAAGAAGCGGGTGATGATGAAGCGATGTTCTATGATGCTGATTTCGTGACCGCACTGGAACACGGCATGCCACCAACAGCCGGTCAGGGTATCGGTATCGACCGTTTGGTGATGTTGTTCACCAACAGCCACACTATCCGCGATGTCATTTTGTTCCCGGCCTTGCGCCCGAACAACAACAAATAATCCGGAAGAATATAAACGGCTCCGGTTTCGGGGCCGTTTTTTTATAAGGTAAGTAAAAGTGCTTAGTACCAATAACATCACTATGCAGTTTGGCAGTAAGCCACTGTTTGAAAACATCTCCGTCAAATTTGGCGGCGGCAATCGCTATGGTCTGATCGGTGCCAACGGTTGTGGTAAATCTACCTTCATGAAAATCATGGGTGGCGATTTAGACCCGACTGCCGGTAATATCTTCCTCGATCCAAACGAGCGTTTGGGTAAATTGCGCCAGGATCAGTTCGCGTATGAAGATATGCGCGTGCTCGACGTCGTCATGATGGGCCACACTGAGCTGTGGGAAGCGATCCGTGAGCGCGATGCTATCTACGCCAACATGGAAGCGACCGATGATGACTACATGCGCGCTGCTGAGCTGGAAGGCAAAGTGGCTGAGTATGACGGCTACACCGCCGAAGCGCGTGCTGGCGAGCTGTTGCTGGGGGCCGGTATTCCGGTTGAACAGCATACTGGTCTGATGAATGCAGTTGCTCCGGGCTGGAAACTGCGTGTGCTGTTGGCGCAGGCGCTGTTCTCAAACCCAGACATTCTGTTACTCGACGAACCAACCAACAACTTGGATATCAGCACCATTCGTTGGTTGGAAGATACCTTGAATGCGCGTGAAAGTACCATGGTTATTATTTCGCATGACCGTCACTTCCTGAACATGGTCTGTACCCACATGGCCGATCTGGATTACGGTGAACTGCGTGTTTATCCGGGTAACTATGACGAATACATGTCGGCTGCGACACAGGCCCGTGAACGTTTGCTGTCTGACAATGCGAAGAAAAAGTCTCAAATCGCTGATCTGCAATCATTCGTTAGCCGCTTTAGTGCCAACGCATCTAAATCTCGTCAGGCGACTTCACGTCTGAAGCAGATCGATAAGATCAAGATTGAAGAAGTGAAAGCATCCAGCCGTCAAAATCCGTTCATCCGTTTTGAACAGGATAAGAAGCTGTATCGTAACATTCTGGAAATCGAAAACCTGAGCAAAGGCTATGACAATGGCCCGTTGTTCAAAGGTTTTAACCTGATGGTTGAAGTCGGTGAGAAGATCGCGGTGCTGGGTACCAACGGTATCGGTAAAACCACACTGATCAAAACGCTGGTTGGTGAACTGACACCAGACACAGGTTCAGTGAAATGGTCAGAAAACGCTAAGATCGGTTATTACTCGCAGGATCATGCGGAAGATTTTGACAATGACCTGTCAGTATTTGACTGGATGTATCAGTGGAAACAGGATAACGACGACGAACAGGCTATTCGTAGCGT
>CAIZDF010000105.1 GCA_903931645.1 uncultured Tolumonas sp. | reverse complement strand
TTCGATAAACAGATTCAGCGGATGCAGAGTCAGAATGATCACCAATACTGGGATCAACACTTCAAATGAACGTGCTACACCAGTGGGCACTTGTTCTGGCAGACGGATGGTGATGTTTTTACGTTTCAGGAACGCATACACCTCAGTGGAATAGATCGCACAGATCAGCGCGGTAAAGATCCCTTGACCCGAGAAATATTGCGTTGAAATAGAACCATCTTTAATGGGTGCCGCGACCAACAAGAACGACATCAGTGACAACAAACCGGTGGTGATGGGGTCCAGTTTATAGTGACGACCTAAACTGGCGGCAACACCGACGGAAATGAACAGGGTCATCACCCCCATACTGAGTTGGAAAGGCAACAACAGCTGGTTTTGGTAGGTTTTGGCAAAATCTAGCCACGCCCGCGCAAAGCCCCATTTGGTTTCCGGATCAAACGGTGGAAATATAAATACCAGCATGAAACTACCGACAATCATAAACGGCAGTGCAGCGATAAAACCATCACGGATGGACGTGATGTATTTCTGTTGCCCCAGTTTGGCGGCCAGTGGCGTGACTGTGTCTTCAATCATCGTCACCATTTTGTCATATGCACTCATTGCATCATCCTTTGGCGTAGTGTGTTTATTTGATCAGAGACAGGGCGAAATCCAGCACCTTATCCCCGCGTTGCATGCCGTAATCAGTCATTGCGATAGCCTCTACCGGAACACCGAACGGTTTTGCCCGCGACTGCAGATCTGCGAGCATGTATTTCACCTGAGGCCCGAGTAAAACCACCTGATACTTGGCGACCTGTTCATCAAACTCCGCTGCGCCGAAGGCTTTGATTTCCACGGGCAACTGACGTTTTTCTGCTTCAGCGACCATTTTTTTCACCAGCAAACTGGTCGACATACCCGCTGAACAACACAGCATAATTTTGTTCATTTCCAACTCCTCAACAGCAACTCAACGCAGGCACTATATGCTTCAGGAAACAAATGGGAAACCGGTTACCAGTGGTTTCATATTTCCTTTGTGAATTGGATCACTGTTAGGCGGGATCATGGCATCAGAAATGTGATCCAGCTTGGATCTTCTATGATGTAAGCGGTTGCCACAGGTGTCAGGGATTGCTTTTGGAGGTAAAGACGCTAGTCTGCCAACGGATAAAATGAACGATGAGGCAACAATGGGTTCCTACTGGATGCAGTTGATGGTGTCGGCGATAGAGCAATGGATGACGCCGCTGGCGCGTTATCTGACGAAAAGCCGTTATCTGGTTGCCCTGCGGGATGGTTTTCAGCTCGCGATGCCGTTTGTCATTGTGGGCAGTCTCTGTGTGCCATTGCTGTACCCGCCTTTTTTACCGGATAGCACCAATTGGCTGGCAATCATCTGGAACCACGTTTCCATCGACTACCGTGCGGTCTGGTTGCCGCCTTATCAAATTACAATGGGTCTGATCTCGCTGCTGGTCTCTTTCGGTGCGGCGGCTAGTCTGGCGAAAAGTTATGGTTTACCTGAGCGGCTGTCCGGTTTAACCGGTTCAGTGAGCTTTATGTTATTGGCGGGTTTTTATCAAAATGGCGGTGTAGATGCCCGTTATCTGGGCGGCATGGGCTTATTTACCGCCATTATCGCAGCTATCTATTCCATTGAAATAATACGTTTTTTCTATCAACGTAACTGGACTATCCGCGTGCCGGATGAAGTGCCCAAGATCACCTCCAGCGGCTTTCTGCTAATTATTCCGCTGTTTTTTATCCTGATCAGCCTGACGCTGCTTAACTTGTTATTACAACAGCATTTTGGTGCCGTGTTCCCGGCGCTGGTCGAAAAAGTCTTCCGCCCCATGATTATCGCCTCAGACAGTTTACCGGCAGTATGGCTGTCATTACTGATCTGTAATCTATTGTGGTTTATGGGCATTCATGGTGCGTTGTTGATCACCGGCATCATGTATCCATTTTGGATGTCGAACATACTAGATAATCAGGCGGCGTTGGCGGCCGGGCAGGTCTTACCGCATATCTATGTGCATGCGTTCTGGGATTTTTATCTGCTGATTGGTGGTGTTGGTTCGACATTGCCGCTGGCGTTTATGGCATTACGCAGTCGTTCCTTGCAATTACGTTCCGCCGGCAAACTGGGCTTGCTGCCGTCGCTGTTTAATATCAATGAGCCGATCCTGTTTGGTTTTCCGGTTATCATGAACCCGTTGTTTCTAGTGCCGTTTCTGTTTGCCCCCTTGTTTAATGCTACGTTGGCGTGGTATCTGACCGATTGGGGCTGGCTGGATCGTTTTGTCGCCATTTTACCCTGGTCGATGCCATCACCGATTGGTGCCGCCTGGTCGGCGAATGGCAGCTGGCGTACCGCACTGATGAGCCTGTTTGCTTTCACCAATGCCTGGATCATCTATTACCCGTTCTTCAAAGTGCATGAACGTCTACTGTTAGAAAATAAACGGTCTGCAATGCAGAAAAAGGGTTATTAAGCTACAATAATGCTTATATTGGAAATCGGTTTCCAATATAAGCATTTAATCACAGTACAAAATTTGACATACTATAAGCAGTATTTTCAGAGGCAAAGAACATGACCACGATTATTGATGTATGTAAGTTGGCCAATGTATCTAAAGCAACCGTCTCCCGGGTCTTAAGTGGTAACCGTAAGGTGAAAGAAGATACCCGCGATGTGGTGATGCGTGCCGTAGAACAACTCAACTATCGCCCCAACCAATTGGCGCAGACCCTGGCGACCAAAGTCAGCAACACCGTTGGCGTGATCACCAATGGCCTGACCGACAGTCAGCTCGGGCAGATGTTGCGTCAGCTCGATGCCGTGTTATGGGGGCAGGGGCGCAGTTTTATTCTCGCTAATGGCGTGGAAGGTAGCACCTCGCTGGCTGATAAACTGGCCTTTCTGGCTTCCCGTCACTGTGATGCGATTTTGTTGTTAGGTAAAAATTACGATCAACGCTGGTTCGATGAACTGGATGCCGGCAATCTGCCACCTTTGCTCACTATGAATTTGGCGTTGGAAGATGTCGATGGTGTGCAATTTGATCAAGCACTGACCGCGGAGTTGGCCTGTAACTATCTCTATTCACATGGTCATTCCCAGATCGCCGTGCTGCTGGAATCCGGCAGTGGTGGTGAACAAGTGTTGCAAGGTTATCGCCGTGCTTTAGAAAACCGCAGTCTGCCATTCAATAAACAATTGGTGGCACAACATACCGACAGCACGACCGCACTGAGTATGCTGATCAATCGTTATATTCCGTTTACCGCCGTGCTGGTGCCGGATGATCATCAGGCGATTGAAGTGATCCGCACCTTGGCGCAATACAACATTCAGGTGCCACAGGAAGTTTCAGTCATTAGTCTGATGACCGGTGTAGAAGGTGAACGTTACACGCCAGCTATTACTGGGTTTGAAGTGCCGGAAGAGAAAATGCTGCAGTCATTATTACGTTTGCTGGATGATGCCATCAAAGGCGGCGGGCAAGGTGGCACTGATGTCGCGCGTGAATTTATGGGGCGTCTGGTGATCCGTCAGTCTGTACGCTCCATGGAATAAGTCTCTTTTTTAGCGTTAACGATGTAGCTAATTGCAGATAAAACAACGGGGCTTACGCCCCGCGTGTTAATTCATATCTAATCATCTAATTTAATATCCGATATCATCCGATAAGGACTAAAGTTGACGAATAAATAACTGTATTTATTGGTTATTTTTAATTGTGTTGTCCGATTTTATTCAATCTGATTTAATGTCATCTAATAAATCTGTGGGTTCATGAGTGGGTTTAAAGATGGCGTTATCAGATGCAAAACTCAAGAGTATGCTGAAAGGGCACGACGATAAAATTCCTCGAAAGATTGCAGATCGTGATGGATTGTCTGTGCTCTGGAGAAATACCGGAAAGATAAGTTTTATGTATCGGTATCGTTTTTTGGGTAAACAACAAAACGTTACACTTGGAACCTATACTGGAACTGATATAGGTATGTCCTTGGCGGATGCTCGCCGAAAAGCAGATCAATGCCGTGCGTGGTTAGAAGAGGGGCGCAATCCTTCAAATGCTTTAAAATTTATTAAAGATGAACGGCAGCGACCAGTTACAGTCAGAGATGCACTCGAGTATTGGTTAACAAATTACGCAGACGAGAAGCATGTCAATACCCGGCAACATCGGATGCAGCTTAATAAGTGGGTATATCCAAGAATAGGTGACTTATCGCTAGCGGATTGTGAAACGCATCATTGGTTAGATGTGTTTGATGCGTATAGAAAATCAGCGCCTGTTGCATGTGGATATTGTTTTCAGATATGTAAGCAAGCACTCAAGTATTGTCGAGTTCGACGTTACGCAATCAGCAATGCATTAGATGATCTGACCATTAATGATGTTGGCAAGAAACAGGGTAAAAGAGACCGAATTTTAACTCCTGCCGAAATTAGAGATATATGGGTATGGGCTAAATCACACCCATTGCATTCTTATTATGCAAATTTAGTAAGACTACTCATATCATTTGGTGCTCGTACACAAGAACTAAGATTGTCTGAAATTAATGAGTGGGATTTAAACTCATTTATCTGGGTTGTTCCGGCTAAGAACTCTAAAACAAAAAAGAAAATAACTCGTCCAATTCCTGAACAATGTCGCTCATTGATAATGGATATGATTGAACAAGCTAAATCCCTTAATTCGTCTTACTTACTGGGTGAACTAAAGAGTCCTGAAGCAGTAAGCCAATATGGACGTATGCTTTGGAAAAACTTTGAGCATAGTGAAGCTTGGACTCTACATGATCTTCGCCGTAGTTTTGCAACTCACTTAAATAATGAGGGCGTCGCTCCTCATGTTGTTGAAATTATTCTGGGGCATGCACTACAAGGTGCAATGGCGCATTATATTCATACAGATCGTTTGCCAGAGCAAAAACAAGCTTTAGAGCTGTGGCAGACCGTGATAGCAACATGGTGTAACGTTGATGAAAAATAACGTTATTTTTAATATGAAGGTCGCAGTTTTAACTCTATGTTGCCGATAGTAATTAAATCAATAATTTTTTTATTACTATTGAGCTGTAGACAAAGTCAATAAATGAGCAGGCATCTCTGGCGAACTGATATATTCTTTCTGTATTTGAGTCAGCATACCTATCAAACCATATCACCGGTTAAACTTGTAAAATAAGTCGATAGGCTACCTTGGTAGCCTATCGACTGCACATTTCTTGGTTGCGGCAATAGTAACTATTATTCATGATATTTAAAATAAAGCTATTTTTCTTGTCTTGGCATTTTCAATCCCTAAATCAATCAAATAGCTCAATGTGTCCTCAGAGTTTAGTCCTAGTCTATTTTTAAGTTCGTCGAAGTTTGATTTGTTTTTATTTGATATTACAACGTTTAGGTATGATTTTTCATCCTTCTTGCTTTTTTCTCTATACCGACATTGGGATGCTGCTCTTGATAGACTAGCCATCATTAATGCTTTGGCTTCTGGTATTTCTATTAGGTTGTATAATGTTATT
>CAIZDF010000104.1 GCA_903931645.1 uncultured Tolumonas sp. | reverse complement strand
GGTGCCATCCTGTCTTACATCATGTGTAATGCGATGAACAGCTCGTTCATCTCCGTTATCGCCGGCGGTTTTGGTACCGATGGTGTGGCGTCTTCGTCTTCTGAAGAAGAGATGGGTGAATACCGTGAAATGTCACCGGAAGATGTCGTTGAGCTGCTGAAGAACTCCAGCTCCGTTATCATCACCCCGGGCTACGGCATGGCTGTGGCACAGGCACAATACCCTGTTGCGGACATCACCCAGAAACTGCGTGATAAAGGCATCAACGTGCGCTTTGGTATTCACCCAGTGGCCGGTCGTCTACCGGGTCACATGAACGTACTGCTGGCGGAAGCGAAAGTACCGTACGATATCGTGCTGGAAATGGACGAAATCAACGAAGACTTCCCAGAAACGGACACCGTACTGGTTATCGGTGCCAACGACACCGTGAACCCAGCTGCGATGGAAGACCCGGGCAGCCCGATTGCGGGTATGCCGGTACTGGAAGTGTGGAAAGCACAGAACGTGGTGGTGTTCAAACGCTCCATGAACACTGGTTACGCCGGTGTACAGAACCCGCTGTTCTTCAAAGAGAACTCGCACATGTGCTTTGGTGATGCCAAGGCGACGGTAGAAGCTATTCTGAAAGCGCTGTAACAGCACTATCAGAACGCAGAAGAGGGAGGGAGGCTGACTGGCCTCCCTTTCTTATTTTAACCCAGCGTTTTATTGACTATCCGATAACTTAACGACATGCTGCCCGCAATAAAATTACCGGTAGTTTGCAGTAACTCATGACAATCAGTACCTCACTTTGGTTTGTGTACCATTCCATTATTTATGCTGGAATTTGTGGCCTGCTGCTGACTTTGGTACCGCATCTGCGCCTACACAAACGCACGTTGTGGATCTACTGGATCACCAACCTGCTGATTTTCAGTACTTGGCTAATCTCGCAATTTTCTGAGCAAAACTGGCTGGTCACTTCCACACCGCTACGCTGGATCATCGCGCTGTGGCTCAATGCATCCATGGCTTATGTTGCTATCGGTGGCGGCTTTACCGTGTTGCGTGTATTGCTGCGGGTGGCACGGCGAAAATTGAGCGCTCACTTCTGGCATCAGCCAAATGCCATTTTGCTGCCGTTGGTCTGGATGTTATCTGCTTTCGGTGTTTATGAGGCGATGTCAGCACCGCTGTTGCGCCATTATGATGTCTATCTGGAACAACTTCCCGCTGAGTTAGATGGGTTTAAAATTGCGCAAATCACGGATAGTCACGTCGGCGATTTTGTCGGTAGTCGTGAATTGGTCAACGCCGTCAGCCGACTGAATGCCACAAACCCTGATTTACTAGTCATGACCGGTGATTTACTCGATGACGAACGCCAGTTAGATAGCGCCTTTGCCGCTCTCACCCATTCCAATGCGCCGATGGGTGTGGTTGCCATTCTGGGGAATCACGAAAAATATCATGGCCTGCCAACTATTTTGCAAAAATACAAAACCGAAGCAACACAGACTAATTTACGTCTGCTGGTTGATGAAAATATGGCACTGAATTATCACGGTGCCGAATTTCAGATCGTCGGTGTCGATTATCCCATCCTGCCGGATAGCCGTCGCCGCATGGCGGAAACAGCTAAGCTGGATTACATGCAACACTCGGCAGATAACGCATTCCGCGGGGTTAACCCCAGCGAGTGGATTTTATGCCTGACACATCATCCAGATTTTTTTGATCTCGCAGCAGCAAACCATGCAGGCCTGAGTTTGGCCGGACATACCCACGGCGGGCAGGTCCTACCATTGGGTTACACTGTCGGCAGATTGTGGTTTAACTATCTGAAAGGCTGGTATCAGCTGCCTTCAAGTCAGTTGTTTGTATCGGTGGGCATGGGTCATGTTTGGCCTTATCGTTTAGGTGTGCCGCCTGAGATTGTGACCTTTACATTGCATCAGAAACAGTGAAAACAGGAGGCATTATGCCTCCTGTTGCATCAACCAGGTCAGCCACTGTTTTTGCAGGTTTTTCTTCGCTTGTTGTAACTGTGCTTCAATAATTTTCGGTACCGCCTCGCTGAGTGGCATCGGTGCAGC
>CAIZDF010000103.1 GCA_903931645.1 uncultured Tolumonas sp. | reverse complement strand
ACCGTTAGTTTTGGTTTGGAAAATGCAAAAGCAGATTTCCGTGCTGAAAATATTCAGCAGGACGAACAAGGCATTGCCAGTTTCACGCTGCTTGCGCCGCAGGGAAGCATTAATATCCAGCTACCTATTCCGGGTTTACACAATATCAGTAATGCACTGGCTGCTGCTGCAGTCACTACTTCGCTGGGGTTAACTCTGGCTCAGGTAAAATCCGGATTGGCTAATATGCGGCCTGTGAAAGGTCGTTTTTGCGTACAAAAACTGTCTGATGACTTAACAGTCATTGATGATACCTATAATGCCAGCGTGCAATCGGTCATGGCTGCTATTGATACATTAGCCGTCATGCCGGGATATCGGGTTCTGGCTTTTGGCGATATGGGTGAGCTAGGGGCTGATGCAGCTAGTTTACATCGACAGATCGGTGAACATGCACGGTTGCGGCAACTGGATGCAGTACTCACGGTGGGTAGTTTATCGCGTCATGCAGCAGAAGCGGCTGATGGCCAACATTTTAATGATAAAGAAAGCCTGTATCAGGCATTACAGATGTTAATACAACAACATCGACCTATGACTATTTTGGCCAAAGGCGCGCGCAGTGCCCGAATGGAAGAAGTAGTCGCTTTTGTCAAATCTTGTGAGGAACAAGCATGTTAGTTTGGCTGGCGGAGTTGTTAACGCCCCATTTATCCTTTTTTCATGTGGTCTCTTATCTGACCTTCCGTGCCATTATGTCTATTCTGACTGGGCTTGGTTTTGCCCTGTGGATGGGGCCTCGCTTGATCCGCCGTCTGCAATTATTGCAGATCGGCCAGGTTGTGCGTAACGATGGTCCAGAATCACATTTCAGCAAAGCAGGCACGCCAACAATGGGCGGGATCATGATCCTGCTGTCGATTTTCTTGTCGGTGATTTTGTGGGCCCGTCTTAGCAACCCCTATGTTTGGGTTGTGCTATTTGTGCTGGTCAGTTTTGGCACTATCGGTTTTATTGATGACTACCGCAAAGTGATCCGTAAAAACCCAGATGGTTTGATTGCACGCTGGAAATACTTCTGGCAATCCGCTTCAGCGCTGGCAGTTGCTATCTTCTTGTATGCTACGGCAACCAGTGATGCTCAAACAACATTGGTCGTGCCGTTCTTTAAAGAGATCATGCCGCAGCTCGGTTTACTGTTCATTCTGATGACCTATTTTGTCATCGTCGGCGCCTCAAATGCAGTAAACCTGACTGATGGATTAGATGGTCTCGCTATTATGCCGACCGTCATGGTGGCCGCAGGTTTTGCTTTAATTGCCTGGGCTACGGGTAATGTTAATTTTGCTAATTACCTGCATATTCCGTATGTCGCCAATGCATCTGAACTGATGGTTATCTGTACCGCCATTATCGGTGCAGGTCTTGGTTTCCTGTGGTTTAACACCTATCCAGCTCAAGTGTTTATGGGCGATGTCGGTTCGCTGGCACTGGGTGCCATTCTGGGCATCATCGCAGTGTTAGTACGTCAGGAATTTTTGCTGTTCATTATGGGCGGCGTTTTTGTGATGGAAACCATGTCGGTGATCCTACAGGTTGGGTCGTATAAATTGCGCGGCCAACGAATTTTCCGTATGGCACCAATACATCATCATTACGAATTAAAAGGCTGGCCGGAACCTCGGGTGATTGTTCGTTTCTGGATCATCACGCTGGTGTTGGTGTTGTTAGGTCTGGTTACTCTGAAACTAAGGTAGTCACGGATGAAACAGGTTGTCATCATCGGATTAGGAAAAACAGGTCTCTCGTGTGTGACTTATTTTCGTCAGCGCGGTATTACGCCATTGGTGCTGGATACCCGTGAAAATCCACCAGGGAAAGAGCTGCTGCCTGCTGATTGCAACCTGATCACTGGACCGCTGGATCCTGAAATTTTATGCTCTGCAGCATTGATTATTGCCAGCCCTGGGGTCGCGTTAGCAACGCCTGCTTTACAGGCTGCGCAAGCTGCAGGCGTCGAAATTATTGGTGATATTGAATTATTTGCTCGTGAAGCCAAAGCCCCTGTAGTGGCAATTACTGGTTCTAACGGTAAAAGCACGGTAACAACATTGGTCGGGTTGATGGCTGAGAAAGCCGGACTTAACGTCGGTGTTGGTGGAAATATTGGTACTCCGGCGTTGGATCTGTTGTTACAACCGGCCGATTTATATGTGCTGGAGTTATCCAGTTTTCAGCTGGAAACAACCTCGTCACTGAAGCCGGCCGCCGCTGTAATTTTAAATTTAAGTGAAGATCATCTGGATCGTTACGATGGGATGGCCGGTTATCTGGCTGCCAAGCAACGCATCTTTAGCCATGCCAAACATATTGTGGTTAACCGTGATGATTTGGCAACGTTACCTCCGAAACAAGCTTACTGGCAGAGTTTTGGTCTGAATAATGAAGCTTATGGCCGAGTGCAGCAGCCTGACGGTTTATGGTTGAGTGTCGCGGGAATAGCGGTTTTACCGGTAACTGACCTTCATATCGTTGGTGCTCATAATCAGATGAATGCACTGGCTGCAATGGCGTTAGCTGATGCTGTTGGTATCCCACAGGATGCGCAGTTGGCCGTGTTACGTTCATTTACTGGCTTAGCGCATCGTTGCCAATTTGTCCGTGAAGTTGGTGGTGTTCGTTGGATCAATGACTCCAAAGCAACCAATGTGGGCTCTACACTGGCCGCTGTTGCTGGCGTGAGTGAAAGTGTTCACGGACGGTTGTGGTTACTGGCTGGTGGACAGGGAAAAGGACAGGATTTTTCTCCCCTACAGCCGTTACTGGCAGGGCAGATTCACCAAATGATCTGTTTTGGCCAAGATGCCGATACGCTAATGAACTTGGCGGATAACACCCACCGAGTCGCTGATTTAGATACAGCGGTAGCCTATGTCGCTGAGCATGCAAAAGCCGATGATTGGGTTCTGTTAGCACCGGCTTGTGCCAGTCTTGATCAATTCCGTAATTTTGAGCAACGCGGTCAGCGTTTCGCTGATTTGGTGAATGCACTATGAAGCGGTTGTTACGGACAATGATGCAGGCGATATGGCGCTGGTTTGTTCCAGAACGTTCATCATTTTATGACCGTGGATTATTAGCACTGATGTTTGCCCTGATGGGGATCGGCTTGATGATGGTTGCTTCGGCTTCCATCAAAGAAGGTCCTGGTGGTGATATGTTTTATTTCACCAAACGCCATCTGATTTTCTTATTCATTTGTCTGGGTATTGGTGTTGGTACGTTATATCTACCAATTGAACGTTGGAAAGCTTGGAGTGGACGTTTGCTGGTCGGCGCCCTGGGGTTATTGTTTGCTACTCTGGCTGTGGGTCGTACCGTCAACGGTGCAAAGCGTTGGATCGGATTCGGCTTTTTTAATATCCAGCCTGCTGAATTAGCTAAGTTGGCGCTGATTACTTTTATTGCCAGCTATTTAGTCCGTCGTAGCGATGAAGTTCGTGGTAATTTTATTGGCTTTGTGAAACCACTGGCAGTGGTATTCATGTTGGCCTTTATGCTGCTGTTGCAACCCGATCTTGGTTCGGTAGTTGTGTTGTTTGTGTGTACATTCGGCCTGTTGTTTATCGGTGGTGCGAAAGTTATTCAGTTCATAGCCATCATTGCTGCTGGCCTGGCCGCTTTGGTCGGTTTGATCATGTTTGAGCCTTATCGTATGCGTCGCGTAACCTCTTTTCTAGATCCTTGGGCAGATCCGTTTGGTAGTGGTTATCAGCTGACACAATCGTTAATGGCATTTGGTCGGGGAGGTCTGTTTGGGCAAGGATTAGGAAATTCGGTACAAAAATTATCCTATTTACCTGAAGCTCACACGGACTTCGTTTTCGCTATTTTGGGTGAAGAGTTAGGTTATTCAGGCGTATTAGCCGTGTTATTCCTACAATTATTGCTGGCCATGAAAGCACTGAAAATAGGTCGGACGGCATTACTTCGAAGTAAGTTGTACGAAGGCTATCTGGCTTGTGGTATCGGCATCTGGTTCAGTTTCCAGACTGTGGTTAACGTGGGTGCTGCTGCAGGTATGTTGCCAACCAAAGGTTTGACATTGCCGTTGGTGAGTTACGGTGGTTCTAGTTTGATCGCAATTACCATGGCCGTAGCGATTTTATTACGTATTGATTTTGAACGTCGGCTAGATACCAGTCATGTGATCTCGCGGGAGGCTGCATGAGTCGTAAAATGGTAATTATGGCCGGTGGTACGGGTGGTCATGTCTTCCCTGGGTTAGCAGTAGCTCATCGTCTGCAAGCCGATGATTGGCAAGTGCATTGGTTAGGCACGCCGGATCGTATGGAAGCCGATTTAGTACCAGCACATGGTTTTCCCATTGAATTTATTAATATTCGTGGTTTACGTAACCACGGGTTAGTGCGCAAATTATTAGCTCCCTTTCAAATCATTAAGGCAATTTTGCAAGCATTAATGATCCTACGCCGCATTAAACCGGATGTAGTATTAGGCATGGGGGGGTATGCGGCAGGGCCAGGTGGCGTTGCGGCAAAATTATTAGGTATTCCACTGGTATTGCATGAGCAAAATGCCGCGGCTGGTTTAACTAATCGCCTGTTAGCTAAAATTGCCACACGAATTTTAATGGGATTTGACGGTGCGTTTCCATTGACCGAGCGTTCACGTGTGGTGGGGAATCCGGTCCGAGATGAGTTTCTGCAATTAGCTCAGCAGCCATTAAAACATTATCAAGCTGGCTCAGCATTAAAGATCCTGATCGTTGGTGGCAGTTTAGGTGCCAAAGCGCTAAACCAAGTCGTTCCCAATGCCTTGGCAAAACTGAATCATGTTGAGATCCGTCATCAGTGTGGTAAAGGCAACGGCAATTTAGTCAACGATCTGTATCAATCACTTGGTGTTACAACTGTCACGGTAACTGAATTTATCAATGACATGTCAGCGGCTTATGAATGGGCCGATTTACTGATTTGTCGAGCTGGTGCATTAACCGTCGCGGAAGTGGCTGCGGCTGGGATCCCTGCGATTTTTGTTCCGTTACCGCATGCTGTTGACGATCATCAAACTCGCAATGCGGAGAGTCTGACATTACGTGGCGCTGCTGTATTAGTGCCACAGAAAGAGATGACAGCTGATAAACTAGCGACCTTGATCGCCCAATGGCAATCAGAGCCACGTCAGTTACAAAAAATGGCTCAGCTTTCCCGGGCGGCAGCAATTCTCAATGCAACTGACCGTGTTGTGAGTGAATGCAAAGCACTAATTTAATAAGAGATCAGAACGTAAATGACAAAAGTTGAGTTAGCCAAATTAAGAACCATGATCCCGGAAATGCGCCGGGTACGTCGTATCCACTTTATCGGGATCGGTGGCGCAGGGATGGGCGGTATTGCTGAAGTTTTGGCTAATGAAGGTTATCAAATCAGCGGTTCTGATATTGCCAATAATCGCGTCACGGAACATCTGGCATCATTAGGCGCAGAAATTCAAATCGGTCATAAAACTGAAAATGTGAAAGGTGCGAGCGTTGTGGTTGTTTCTACGGCGATACATGCCGACAACCCGGAGGTGATCGCCGCGCGTGAACAGCGTATCCCTGTTGTGCGTCGTGCAGAAATGCTGGCGGAATTGATGCGTTATCGTCATGGTATTGCTATCGCCGGTACTCATGGCAAAACCACCACTACCAGTTTGATTGCCAGCGTGTATGCTCAGGCAGGTGCTGATCCTACTTTTGTGATCGGTGGTCTGTTAAATAGTGCCGGCACTAACGCTCGTTTGGGTACTAGTCGTTACCTGATTGCCGAAGCCGATGAAAGCGATGCTTCTTTCTTGCATCTGCAACCGATGGTCGCCATCGTCACCAACATTGAAGCCGACCATATGGATACCTATGGTGGTGATTTCTCTAAATTACGTGCTACATTCCTCGAGTTTTTACATAACTTACCTTTTTATGGCTTAGCGGTTGTTTGTATTGATGATCCGGTGATTCGGGGTTTATTGCCAGAAATTGGCCGTGCTACGATCACTTACGGTTATAGCGACGATGCAGATGTGCAAGTACAAGAGTTCGTACAAGAAGGCAGTCAAACACGCTTTCAGCTTCGATTACAAAACGGCACAATCTTACCGATCAATCTTAACTTGCCAGGTCGCCATAATGCATTGAATGCAGCGGCTACGATCGCAGTCGCATTGGAAGATCATATTCCAACAGATGCTATCGTGGATGCTTTAGCACAATTTGCCGGGGTAGGGCGTCGTTTTCAGCAATACGGTGAATTTGATACTGGCGCAGGTTCTGCATTATTGGTTGATGACTATGGTCACCACCCGACCGAAGTGCGTGCGACTTTAGCGTCAGCGCGCGCGGCTTGGCCAGATCGTCGTCTGGTTTTGGTTTTTCAACCGCACCGTTATACGCGTACCCGTGATTTGTATGATGATTTTGCAGAAGTACTATCCAAAGTTGATGTGCTGATCATGCTGGATGTTTATGCCGCTGGTGAAGAAGTAATCCCAGGCGCTGATGGGCGCAGTCTGTGTCGTTCTATCCGTCAACGTGGTGCGCTGGACCCTATTTTTGTGGCAACACCGAATGAGGTTCCGGCTGTGTTGGCTGAGGTATTAAAGGACGGTGATGTCGTCTTGACGCAGGGTGCTGGTAACGTTGGACAGCTGTCTCGTAAGCTGGCTGAGCTCAAACTGAACATTAATGCGATGAAAACAACAAATTAATCGTAGCAAATGATAAAAACGGGGCTGAATAAGTCCCAAACAGTTTTGACCGATCTTGGCGTCTCGCTATAATGTCGCGTCAACCTGAATGTGAATATTGGTTAAGGTGAAAATGTGCGACAGGCGCGATTAGCTTCCGATGAGCAGGATCCAGCGCCGGTTGAAAGCCGCAGGCAAATTGCGGAAACAACAACTCGTACCCGTGGCGAATTTATATTCGGGTTTGTGTTTTTTGTTTCGGTTGTTGCCGGGCTTTGGTCAACGGCCACAGACATTCGCCGCTGGTTGTTTGATGAAGACAAAATTCCAGTGAGCGGATTAGTAGTACAGGGTGATCTGGCGTATGTCAGCACGGAGGAGGTCCGTAAGGTGCTGGCAGAAAATCCCCAGACCAACAACTTTTTTAAGCTGGATGTTAATCAGCTGCAAAAAGAGGTTGAAGCGTTACCGTGGGTTTATCAGTCTTCGATTCGTAAGCGCTGGCCCGCACTACTGTATGTTTATGTCGTTGAGCAAACTCCCTGTGCATTATGGGGAAACGACCGGTTGCTTAGTATTCGTGGCACGATATTTCAGGCGCCGCGAGACAGATTAAAGAAACCGCTGGTGCAACTTTCCGGCCCGGATGAGATGGCAGGTAAAGTTTGGGAACAATACCAGCAGTTTGAGCGATTACTGGCATTAAACGGATACCACGTAGCGTCGGTACATATGACCAATCGTCATTCGTGGGAAATTCAGTTGGTTTCCGGGCCGAAGTTGATTCTTGGCCGGAATGACATGCTAGTTAAATTACAACAGTTTATTGATGTTTATCCGAAGTTGGAAAATAGAGAACTGATTGATTATCTCGATCTTCGCTATGACACGGGGATAGCCGTCAGATGGAAACAACAAGAAGGGAGTGGTGATGACCAAAACCCCAGACAGAAATCTAATAGTCGGGCTTGATATAGGTACAACCAAAATTGCGGTTTTGGTTGGTGAAGTGTTGCCTGATGGAGAGGTCAATATTGTTGGTCTGGGTACCCATGCTGCCAAAGGTATGGACAAAGGTGGTGTCAACGATCTGGAATCAGTCGTTAAATCATTGCAGCGTGCGGTAGAAGAAGCCGAAATGATGGCACAGTGCCATATTTCCTCTGTCTTCCTTGGTATTTCCGGAAAACATATTGAATGCCGTAACGAAAAAGGCATTGTGCCAATCTCTGACGAAGAGGTAACACAGGACGATGTGGATAATGTTATTCACACGGCTAAGTCTGTTCGTTTACCGGAAGAACACCGGGTATTGCATGTCATCCCGCAAGAATATTCCATCGACTATCAGGAAGGGATCAAAAATCCAATTGGTCTGTCCGGTGTGCGGATGGGAGCCAAAGTTCATCTGATCACTTGCCATAATGATATGGCTCGGAACATTGAAAAATGTGTGGAACGGGTTGGATTAAAAGTTGATCAAATCATCTTCTCTGCACTGGCATCTAGTTATGCCGTGTTAACTGATGATGAAAGAGAATTAGGTGTGTGTGTTGTTGATATCGGTGGCGGTACCATGGATATGGCCATCTTTACCGGCGGTGCATTACGTTACAGTAAGGTGATACCTTATGCTGGTCAGGCAGTAACCAGTGATATTGCGTACGCATTTGGTACGCCTCCTGTCGATGCTGAAGCAATCAAAATGCGCTACGGTTGTGCTTTAGGCCGTTTAGTCAGCAAAGAAGATACGATTGAAGTCCCTAGTGTTGGTGGTCGTCCAGCGCGTAGCTTACAGCGACAAACACTGGCGGAAGTTATTGAACCACGTTACAGCGAATTGTTGGGTATGGTTCATGATGAAATTATGCGCGTCCAATCCGATCTTCGATCACAGGGCGTGAAGCATCAACTGGCTGCCGGTGTGGTTTTAACTGGCGGCGCAGCTGAGATAGAAGGAATTGTCGAGTGTGCCGAACAGGTATTCCAATGCCAGGTGCGGATCGGCCATCCGACCAATATTAGAGGCCTCACTGATTATGTAGAAGCACCTGCTTATGCAACTGCAGTGGGGTTATTGCAATACGGTAAATTGCATCAAGGACAAACCGTGGTGGATGTACGTGAAAAAGCCAGTATGACTGGCTGGTTCAAACGTGTCACTAATTGGTTAAAAGGCGAATTCTAGTTTTTGCGAAGGCAAAACCAAGGCGGAGAGATAATCATGTTTACATTTGAACCGGTTGGCAGTCAGGGTGATGATGCACTTATTAAAGTAATCGGCATCGGTGGCGGTGGTGGTAATGCAGTAGAGCATATGCTGCGTGAAAACATCGAAGGTGTTCACTTTGTTGCTGTAAATACTGATGCTCAGGCATTACGTAATTCAGGTGCTGAAACCACAATCCAAATTGGCGCTAATATCACCAAAGGATTGGGCGCCGGTGCTAATCCAGATGTAGGCCGTGAAGCCGCACTGGAAAACCGTGATGAAATTCGTCAAATGCTGAATGGTTCAGACATGGTGTTTATCGCTGCCGGGATGGGTGGTGGTACTGGCACTGGTGCTGCTCCAGTGATTGCCGAAGTGGCAAAAGAACTGGGTATTCTGACTGTTGCAGTCGTAACTAAGCCTTTTAATTTTGAAGGCAAAAAACGCATGAGTTATGCGCTGCAAGGTATCGATGAATTGTCAAAACATGTTGACTCATTGATCACCATTCCTAACGATAAACTGCTGAAAGTCTTGGGCCGTGGCGTCAGCCTGCTGGATGCGTTCAAGGCTGCAAACAACGTATTGCTGGGTGCAGTACAAGGTATTGCTGAACTGATCACTCGTCCTGGTTTGATCAACGTTGACTTTGCCGACGTGCGTACCGTGATGCGTGAAATGGGTACTGCGATGATGGGTACCGGTTCTGCTCGTGGTGATGATCGTGCAGAAGAAGCGGCTGAAAAAGCGATTTCCAGCCCACTGCTGGAAGATATCGATTTGGCTGGTGCTAAAGGTATTTTGGTTAACATCACTGCCGGTCTTGATGTCACTATGGAAGAGTTTGAAACTGTGGGTAACGCAGTTAAAGCATTCGCTTCTGAAAACGCAACCGTGGTTGTTGGTGCTGTTATTGATCCATCTCTGGAAGATGAATTGCGTGTGACTGTCGTTGCAACAGGTATCGGCAATGAACGTAAACCAGATATTACTCTGGTTAAAAATTCACAGAAAGCTGTTGAACGTCCAATGCGTCCAATGATGCATGAAACTCATGCACCACGTTACGATGAACGTGTTATGCAGCAGACTGTGAATGCTGAACCGCAACCACGCGGTGAACCAGATTATCTGGATATTCCTGCTTTTTTGCGTAAGCAGGCTGATTAATCTGTCGAACAAAGCTAAATAAACGGTGAATGCTATGCTAAGTGTATAGCTGCACAAAAATTAGCATCAATATGGCAGCTATGTTACAGTTGACGGACGAGCTATAGCTCAAAAAAGTCTGTGGTGGGGATATTTATGATTAGACAACGTACGCTCAAGCAACTAGTTCACGCTACTGGGGTTGGTTTACACTCTGGTCGTAAGGTGTCGCTGACGTTCCGTCCTGCACCAGTTAACACTGGTATCATCTATGTCAGAACCGATCTGCAACCTGAAGTGGAATTAAAAGCTGACGCGCAGTTTGTGCGTGATACCGTGCTGTGTACGGCATTGGTTAATGAGCAAGGTGTGCGGATTTCCACGGTTGAACATTTATCTGCCGCATTAGCTGCGTTAGGTATCGACAATTTATATGTCGAAGTTGATGCTCCTGAAGTGCCAGTAATGGATGGCAGTGCTCATCCATTTATTTATCTGTTGCAATCAGGTGGTATTGAAGAGCAATCCTTACCAAAACAATTTATTCGTATTAAAAAGACGGTACGAGTAGAAGATGGTGATAAATGGGCCGAGTTTTCGCCTTATTATCGCGGTTTTCGTATGGATTTGCAGATTGACTTCCGTCATCCGGTTTTTGATAAACAAAACCAACATCTGGTGTTGGATTTTTCTGGCAGCAAATTTGCTAAAGAAATCAGCCGGGCAAGAACGTTTGGTTTCATGAAAGATATCGAGTATCTGCATTCACAAAATCTGGCTCTCGGTGGCAGCTTAGATAACGCTGTTGTGTTGGATGATTACCGCGTGCTGAATGAAGAAGGTTTGCGTTACGAAGATGAATTTGTGAAGCACAAAATGCTGGATGCGATCGGTGATTTGTACATGTGTAATCACAGCATTTTAGGCCAGTTCAAAGCTTATAAAACGGGCCATGCGGTAAACAATAAATTACTGCGTGCGATGTTAGCTGATGCTGAAGCGTGGGAAATGGTGACCTTTGAAGAGGAAACCGCTAAATCCCCAATCGCTTATTTTGGTACTAAACTCGTTTTAGCTTAAGTTCATATTCTTAAACACACAAAGCACCGGTTCTCCGCCCGGTGCTTTGTCGTTTCTAGTGCTGACAATAGCAGACTCGAAAGTCTGGTTATGGTAATCTTTCTGCATCGCAAACATGGCATTCCCGATATTCTTTCCTTGAATACTAGGTTTTGTGTCCCCATATATCGCGTAATGGTATTAGAAATTCCGAATCGCTGCCCGTAAGGGTGGAAAATAATCAATAGCCTGAGAGTTGGGTAATAATGATCACCAAACTATTTACCAAGATCATTGGTAGTCGTAATGACCGCACAGTAAAAGCACTAAAAAAAATAGTTAAACAAATCAATGAACTGGAGCCTCAATTCGCTTCTCTGGCTGATGTTGATTTACAAGCAAAAACCGCTGAGTTCCGTCAACGATTGCAGCAGGGTGAAGAGCTAGAGTCTTTATTACCCGAAGCCTTTGCTACCGTGCGTGAAGCATCTAAACGCGTATTTAACATGCGCCATTTTGATGTGCAGCTGATGGGCGGCATGGTATTGAATAATAACCAAATCGCAGAAATGAAAACGGGTGAAGGTAAAACTCTCACTGCAACTTTACCTGCTTACTTAAATGCATTGACCGGACGTGGTGTGCATATTGTAACCGTAAACGATTATCTGGCTCGCCGCGACGCGGAATGGAGTCGTCCATTGTTTGCTTTCCTCGGTATGACTGTCGGTTGTAATTTGCCGGGTATGAGCCACGAAGAAAAACAGGCTGGTTATGCTTGTGATATTACCTACGGTACTAATAACGAATTCGGTTTTGACTATCTGCGCGACAATATGGCCTTTGCCGCAGAGCAACGGGTACAACGTCCGCTTTATTATGCATTAGTGGACGAAGTTGACTCCGTATTGATTGACGAAGCTCGGACTCCATTGATTATTTCTGGCGCTGCAGAAGACAGCTCTGAACTTTATATCAAAATCAATACGCTAGTTCCGTTGTTACAAAAACAAGACAAAGAAGACTCTGAAGAATACCAAGGTAATGGCCATTACACTGTGGATGAAAAAGCCCGTCAGGCTTATTTGACAGAGAATGGGCAAATTTTTGTTGAAGAATGGCTGAAACAACAAGGCTTGATGACCGCTGAAGATTCCTTATTCTCTGTTGCCAACATTACTCTGTTGCATCATGTTAATGCAGCATTACGTGCCAACACCTTGTTTGAGCGTGATGTTGATTACATCGTTAAAGATGATGAAGTCGTTATCGTTGACGAACATACCGGCCGTACTATGGCTGGACGCCGCTGGTCAGAAGGTTTGCATCAAGCCATCGAAGCTAAAGAAGGCGTAAAAATTCGTAATGAAAACCAGACCCTTGCCTCGATTACTTTCCAGAACTATTTCCGCTTATATGAAAAACTGGCTGGTATGACTGGGACTGCGGATACCGAAGCTTATGAATTTCAGCAGATTTATGGCTTGGAAACAGTGGTATTGCCAACCAATCGTCCAATGATCCTCGATGATATGGGCGATTTGGTTTATCTCACAGAACAAGAAAAATATGCTGCCATCATTGAAGATATTAAAATTCGTGT
>CAIZDF010000102.1 GCA_903931645.1 uncultured Tolumonas sp. | reverse complement strand
TACAATAGGCGCTTTTTCAGTTAATTCCCAAATTAAAAAGCAGGAAAATCCAATTACAGCAATTATAGAAAGAGCAATGATTTCATGTGATGAGAACCAATCATGATCCTTTCCTTCATCTAGCATTATTTGAAGTGCTGCTACTGATATTATAAGTAGCCCTAATCCGATTCGATCTATATGTAATTTTTTCGACGATGTTTCATATTGTCTTAGCATGTTCCAGCACATGATTCCTGCAATGATTGCAAACGGTGCTTTCATTAAGAAAATGTAGTGCCAACTATACTGATCACATAATATTCCACCGAGAATTGGCCCCAATATAGGTGCAATCAGCGTTGTCATACTCCAGATACCAATTGCAACATGGTTTTTATTTTTGGGGTAAATACGCATCATCAATGTTTGTGATAATGGCATCATTGGCCCACCACAGGCTCCGAGCAATACACGAAAAACAACCAACATATTCATACTGGTTGCAACACCACACAATGCAGAAAACACCCCAAAAAGCACAAAGCAGGTAACAAATACTCTCATTGAGCCAAACCGTGATGCAAGCCACCCAGTTAGAGGAACCGAAATTGCCTCTGCCACAGCATACGAGGTGATAACATAAGTTCCTTGGCTGGTTGATGTGCCTAAGCTACCGGCAATATTGGCGACGGAAACGTTTGCAATTGTGGTATCCAGAATGGCAAGAAAATTTGCCATTGCTAGAAGTAAGGTTCCGGCAACTAATTTCCCACCGATTAAAGGCGGTGGAGAATTATCGATGACTGATGTATTCATTTGTATAGTCTCAATCGTGTGACTTGACCAATAACGGTTCAGCTTTAGTATCAATAGTTGTTTTCATTGATAACCCGACTTGAAGTGGGTGGCTGATTAAGTCCTGAGGATTAAGAGTGATACGAACGGGGAGGCGTTGAACAACTTTGATCCAGTTACCAGTAGCATTTTGTGCAGGGATCATTGAAAACGCAGAGCCAGTGCCACCAGATAATCCGCTCACTACGCCATGGTAAACGGTCTTATCACCATAAAGATCAGCAGTGACTTCTACTGGTTGACCAATTTTCACATCTCGTAATTCAACCTCTTTGAAATTAGCATCTACATGCATTTCATTGACGGGAACGATATATAGTAATGGTGCGCTGATTTGAACTCGACGACCGATTTGTACCTGACGCTTTGCAACAACACCATCAATTGGTGCTCTGATCTGTGTTCGTTCTAAATCAATTTTAGCTTGATTGTACCGAGCCTTAGCTAGCAATACTTCAGGATTACTTTCTACGGTTGTGTCATTAATTAAAGCTGCATTTGCCTTTTTTGAACCAATTACAGATAAACGTCCCGCGCTGCTTTGAGCTACAGCCGCTTTTGCAGCAGATAACCGTGCTTGAGCTTGAGCTAAGGCGTTTTTTGAGTTCGTGAGTTCCTCACCAGATACTGAACCCGAACCAAACAAGGCCTCACGGCGCTTTATATCTATCTCTGCACGAGCAAGATCAGCTTGTGCCGCACTTAGATTTGCCTGAGCTTTTTGGTTTTCAGCTTCCTGGGCGCTAACTTGCGCTGCAAGGCCCTCATCATTTGCTTGATAACTGCGGATCCGTCGTTTAGCTAATCCAACTTCAGCTTCTGCCTGTGCTAACGCCAGTTTTGCATCCGTATCATCAATCACTACAAGAACATCACATTTTTTAACCTGCTGTGTATCGATGACATTTACTGCTTTTACAATACCGCCAACAGCGGGAGTGACTTCGGCTATCTCTGTCGATGTGTATGCATTATCAGTCGTGATGTAATGGGAACCAAAAAGGTACCAATATGTACCGTATCCAGCACAAGCAATTGCAATCAAACTGGCTAATACGATAAAACCTTTCTTTCGTGCTGTGTTGTCAGATGTATCTATATTGTCTGTTAGCGGATCGAAGGTTAATTCGGAACTCATTTGAGACATATTCAACTCCTATATCAAAATCAAGAATGGGCAGCTTGATATCCACCGCCAAGAGCGTGGATCAAAGCAACATCTAAAGAAAATGCTCTGGATTGCAAATTAACCAATGCTTTTTGGCTATTAAGCAAAACATCTTCCGCGGTTAAAACATCTAGATAAGTGGCTAGTCCGCCGCGATATCGGTTATTAGCGATCTGATACGCATCTTGAGCGGCATCCACAGAGTCTTGAGTTTTTTCTATGCGAGCAGTTAATGATTTAGAGCTGGTCACAACATCCGCAACATCATGGAATGCTTGTGTCAGTGTGTTGTTATAGTTTGCAACGGCTTCTTCGTAATTTGCTTCCGCTGTTGTTAGTTGGCCTTGTAATCGTCCACCAGTAAATAACGGTAAATAGAGGGCTGGGCCAATACTGCCAGCATCATTTCCTGCTTTGGTAAGATTATCTAAGTGAAAAGATTGAACACCAATAAATACGGAAAGGCTGACATCGGGATAAAACTGCGCTTTGGCAATGCCAATTCGTTTGCTCGCAGCTTCCGCTCTACATCGTGAAGCAGTAATGTCAGGGCGATGGCCTAATAAACCAACACCTGCTTCTTTAGGTAAACCAAAGACTGCGACGAGTTTGATATTAGGGCGGGAAATAGACAGTGCCCTATCCGGTCCTTTACCTAATAAGGCTGCTAAGGCATTTTTTTGTAAAGAGATAGATTCATCAATGCTAAATAGTTCAGCTTCGGAATTAGCGCGTAAAGCTTCTGCCTGACGAACGGCACCTTTAGTTTCTAGCCCATTATTAAATCTGTTTTGTATTAATGAGACGGTTTTATTTCGAATGTCTAATGCCGTGATGGCAGTATCGCGGTTTGCATATAATCTAGTTAGCTCCGCATAGGTTTGTGTTAATGCTGTAGACAGCATTAATTTTGCGGCAGCAACTTCTGCCTGTTCAGCAAGATAATCGGATGTTGCCGCAGCTATAGCAGATTTGTTTTTGCCCCAAAAATCAAAATCATAGCCAAAGTTCAAAGTAGCCGAGCCATAGTCATTCCAATTCTTAGGTGCTGCATAAGCTTGATATTGATAGCTAACTTTACTTTCTGATGCAGATAAAGAAATGCCTGATTGAATATAGCGGGTTGCACCAATTTGCTGCGCTATACCGTCAGCTCCCTTTAATCTCGCTTCAGCTGCTTTTAATGATGGCGAATCATTTATTGCTTCCTCAATTAGGGTATTTAATTCAGGGTCATTGTATCTCGTCCACCATTTGTTTTCAGGCCAACTCGTTTTATTACCTGTGTGAAACGAATTGGCAAATACATAATCTGAATGTGATTTTAACGAAGATGAATTTAATTCAGGGCTGTGTGCGCAAGCGTTTAATACTAATGAGCTAATAGAAAACAGCGGAAGCCATTTCCGCATTCTCTTTCCATCGATCAATCTCGAAACCCCTTGAATAATTACAGGAGAATTATCCATCGAACCACCTTATAACTAGACAGTGCTGTATTGTTATGTATGTATATCTCCGACATGAATATTCTGTCAAGCAAAACTATGCAGCATTGTCTAGTTAAGTGGGTGTTTGCTGCTAGAGATGAAAATGGGAGAATGTTTAAGCGTTACATGATGGAGTTAAGTGTTGATTAACAAGCAATGTGTGGGCAGGGGGTATTTTTTATATAACTTGAATCATATCAATAAATTAAAGCTAAATAAGAGTGGCACATCATGTAAGTGCGCCACCCCATTAGGTTATTGGATATCAAATTTACCGATCAAGTTATTCAAGTGGATTGCCTGAGTACTTAAATCTTGGGCTGCGGTTGAGCAATCTCGTGCGCCAGAGCTGTTTTGATGGGTAATTTCATCAATTTGACCAATCCCTAAACTAATTTGTTCAATACCGGAAGCTTGTTCACTGGATGCAGACGAGATATCGGCTACTAAAGCTGATACTTCGATTGCGCCTGAAACGATATTTTTCAGCGAGCCTGCTGTTTTTTCAGCTAAATCCATCCCTTTAATGGTTCTTTGTGATGAATCAGAGATCAATAACGCTGTTCTTTTGGCTGCTTCTGCACTTCTTGCTGCTAAGTTTCTAACTTCATCAGCTACAACTGCAAAACCTCGTCCATGTTGCCCGGCTCGTGCTGCCTCTATAGCGGCATTCAATGCGAGTAAATTGGTCTGCGTAGCAATATCGTCGATTGTTTTAATAATATTGGTAATATCTTTGCCTGATTGATTGATTTCTTGCATAGCAACCATTAATTCTTCCATGACTTGATTTCCACTTTGAGCAGATTTTTGTGCATCATGGGATAAATCATTAGCACGATGTGCATTTTCAGAACTCTGTCTAGTTTGGGCTGCAATTTGTGTGATTGTTGCACTGATCTCCGTAATGGCAGATGCGGAATCTGTTGCACCACTGGCTAGATTTTGGCTTAGTCCAGATACTTGCTCTGCATTACTATTTATAAGTGATGAACTAGATTTAATATCTGCAACCAAGCTTTTTAGTGTATTCACCATGCGTTTAAGAGCTATACCTAGTTGATCTTTATCTGAGGCTAGATGAACCTCTAAATTCAATTTGCCCTGAGATATCTGCTCAGCTAACGCGACTTGGTCTTGTAGGCTATCAGCCATGCGATCTAATGCTTGAGATAACTGGCCAACTTCATCGTTGGAATGATGATTTAAACGTTGTGATAAATCACCTTCTTGAATTATTTTCGCAAGTTCAGCTGCATGGCGAATAGGGCGAGCCAATGAGCGTGAGAAATACCACAACACACAAATAACCAAAATAGAGATCCCAACCCCTACAGTGACCTGCATGATGGTATTTTTAGTCGCTTGAGCGTACATATTCGCATTAAGTTTTGTAGATTCTGCCAGAACGATTTCTTTAGGTACTCGGATATAAATAGCCCAAGGTTTACCCGTTTTCCCTAAAACGATAGGAGAGAATACTTCTGCTATACCGTCTTCAGGGTCGATGTTGGCACTTCCTTGACCAGATTGGATCACCTTTAACCCTTTATCAAATTCTTTACCCACGATTTCTTTCATTGACTGGCCAATTTTATCGGGATGTTTACTGTCTGCGATGACTAAACCTTGATCACTAATAATGAATACTTCACCCTGACCATTGAAGAGTTCCATATCCACTTTTAGACTAATTTTTTGTACAAAATCAAGATTATAATCTGTACCAGCAACGCCATAGAATTTGCCATTAGCTATAATAGGTACAGATAATGTTGCTAGCCAGACTTGTTTTCCTTGCACAATATAAAGTAGGGGACCAAGCACACTTTCAGTGTGCGTATCTCGTGGCGTGATATACCAACCACCTTTCAAGACGCCGTTAGAATGTTTAGCAACAGAGTCATATTCAACTAACGGTTGAACCGCTATCTTGCCATCGGCGTTTCTTGTCCAGTAGGGTGTAAATCGACCGGTGACTGCATTATTACCCTTTTCTCCAGTTTTAAATGCCAAATCATTATTATCAATAGCATTGGGTTCCCAGCATGAATAGGTACCATTGAAATCGGGGTTATTTTTTAATTCGTTTAATAAAAGGGCATTTATCTGGTCACGTCCGATAGAAAGATTGCCGCTTTGTTCCGTAGTCATTTTTGAAACGGAGAATACATGAGCCAATGCACGTGCTGAATAGAGTGCTAAATCAAATTGCGATCTGATTTCTCCGGCATACATACCACTTAAATTTTTTAGATTTGTCATCGCATCATCTTGAGCTTTTTTATTGCCATATTTAGATGCTAAATGTTGTATTGAATTAGCTGAATATACACTGTAACCGACGAGTGATGCAGCGGTTACAAGAAGACATAGACCTCCGAGTAACGCAATTTTGGATTGTATCGATGTGAATTGCATGAAACCTCCAGATAGGTTTTTACAAATCAGTT